>CAYJEK010000004.1:0-59871 GCA_964369205.1 uncultured Oscillospiraceae bacterium
ATTTTCTCTATTGAAAATTAATTCGTCTGCTAACTTGATAATCTTTTCAATCCATTCTATCCTATTCTCAACATTTTCTGCTATATCATCAATTTCAGCTTTTAGTAGATTAATCTTATTCTCGAACTTACTTAACTCAATATCATATCTTTCGGTTAAATCCTTATACTCCTCAATATCAATAACGTCATCAACCAAAGATTTATTCAAACTTCTCTGATATAAATTGACCTTATCACACTGTGAATACAGCTCATTAAGCTTTGCATAATGCTCAGCAGTAAACTCTCTTTTTATTTCTTCTAAGGACATAGTTTTAAGCTTGTCACGATATTTTTTCATTTCCCCAATATACTCTCGAATTTGCTTAAAAACTTCTTGTTCCAGTTTCTCAAGTCGAATCATAGAAGGAGATGTGCAGCCATTTTTCTTGCCAGTGGGACAATAGTAGTATCTATAATTGCCACACTTGTGTTTTATGGTCTTTATTGTCATATTCTTATCACAGCTACCACAAACGACTAAACCAGATAGCAAATGTGGTCTTTCACTGTTTGCAGTAGCTTTAGTTCTGATTTTAAGTACCCTTTGCACCAATTCAAAATCATTTTTGTTTATGATTGCAGTATGTGAATTCTTAACTTTTGAAATATCTTGTTCAGCTCGTCTTATCGGAACTTTTAGCTTGTAATTTATATTGGTAACTTCCCCTTGTACAAGAGTACCAGTATAGATTTCATCTTTTAAAATTCGAAGAATTGTAGTTGCTGACCATTTAGGGCTTTCAGTACTTGCAAAACCATTCTTAGAGAAAGGCATCTTCTTCATAATTTTATATTGCAGTGGAGAGGGAATGTTACTTTCATTAAGATAATCCATAATTTTATTCAAGCTATAACCTTGCATTTTTAAATTATATATTTCTTGCACTATCGGCGCAGTGACTTCATCTATTTCTTGTTGATGTCGATTATGCTCTGATTTCTTATACCCATATACAGGCATAGCACCAACATATAAACCTTTATCACGCATAATTTTGAGTGATTTTCTTGTTTTGACTGAAATATCTCGACTATATGCGTCGTTTATCAAAAGTCTTAGTTTTGTAAGCATTTCTTGGTTTTCGTTCACACTAGCAGTATCAATGTTATCTAAAACACTTATAAACCTTATACCCATTACAGGGAGCACCGATTGCAAGTGCCTTCCAGTTTCAATATAATCTCTGCCAAAACGACTTAAATCACGAACTATTATGCAGTTTATCTCACCCTGCTTTGCTCTGTCCATCATTTCGACAAATGCTTTCCTCTCAAATATAAGACCACTTGCACCTTCATCGATATGCTCAGAAACAACCTCAAACTCTGTAGATTGGTTTAAATAATTTTCGATAACACTTCTTTGATTTACAATGCTATCTTCCTCAAATCCACGCCCACCACCCACCGATAGTCGCAGATATACAGCTGTTTTATATTTCTCCAATTACACACCTCGCTATTTTATTTCCACATTTCCGTTTTTATAAATAAGTATTTCAGATACATTTTCCAAGTTAGTGTCTATATTGTCATTTCCAAAATGCTTTTGAATAGCAGTTTCAATTTCACTAACTCGTATATACATTCCTGTGTCACAACCAGAACCTTTGCGATTATTAGTGATACAAGAATAAAAATACCATTCAGCCTTACTGCTACCACGACGACGTTGCATTTTACCACCACAAGTGCCGCAGATAACTTTGCCTTTTAATGGATTATCCCCAACAGGTGCTTTAGTTTCTCTTGCTTTATTACTTCCAAATTTATCTTGGATTTTAAGGAATGTATTTCTATCTACAATAGCTTCGTGAGTGTTTAAAACTAATATATTATCCTTTCCTTGCTCTAAGTCACCTGCATAAGTCCTATTACAAAGCATTTTCTTTATAGTTCGAGAGTTCCAAATCGATGTAGAACTATCATCGTTAGACGGTGTAGGCACATTGCTATTATTAAGTGTGCGAACAATTTCACTAACACCAATACCTTTACTTGCCATATCAAAGATTAGTTTTACTACATCTGCAGCATTCACATCAATTAGAAGTTTGTGTTTGTCATTTGCATCACGCTTATATCCAAATGGTGGTTTGCTACCAATGAATTTACCTTCTAACATCAGCGATTTAAGTGCTGTATTCGTTTTATTTTTTACATCAACAGAATACTGCTCATCAAGTAAAGCCTTTAGTGGTATTTCTAAAGTAGATTTTGTCTGTTCTGAAATATTGTTCACTCCATCTGATGTTTCGAACTTATCGCTAATTGAAATGAACCTAACTCCATTTTTAGGAAAGAAGCTTTCTACATAATATCCAACTGAGATAAAATCTCTGCCAAGCCTTGATAGGTCACAAACAACGACACAATCAATGTGTCCACTTTCAATATCAAGAGTCATCTGCTGAAATTCTTTTCGCTCAAAACTTGTTCCGCTTAAATTTCTATCAATATATAATTTTGATAGTTCCAAATCAGCTCTACTATTAACATAGTTTTTAATAATAAGTTCTTGATTTTCGATAGATTTTGATGTTTCTTTTTCTGAGGACAATCTGATGTATCCTGCAACTTTATAAATTTTGTTCATGTTATTATATTCCTTTCAAAATGAAAACTCCCAACATAAGGTGTAGTCCTTAGATTGGGAGTTATATTAATTGTTATTCTGTTTAATGTACACTATCCATTTATTCATCAGCAATTACTTGTTGAATTCAATTTAAAATGTAATACTCACTTATTATCAGACCGAGTGATTTTTATTGTCCAAAACAACTCAAAAATCTTTCGATTTCCTCTTCGTTCTTAATTGTCATTCCACAAAGTTCTGCCAAATATTTTTTCTTATTGTATTCATTACGTAAATGAGTTTTTTCAAGAGTAACGCTTTTGTTTTCTGGCCATATTTCTTGAATAATACCTAATTTCAAGAAATCACTCAGTATATGTTGGCCTCGATACTGTTCATCAATTACCCAATGAATGTCATAAAATCCCATTCGATAAATACCACCAACTCTTATTCCCTCTTTGACAAGTACAATTATCTCTTCATCTTCATAACAATCCTTTCCTAAAACTTTCCTGTGAAATTTTTGATTAACTAGGTATGCCTTATGAGGAACTAATTCAATTCCAAAATTCAAATCACAATGGTTAACCAAATTTATAATATCTTTATTTGTCATTTTAAAAACCTCCTATAGGCTTTGTCTTCGTATATTATACACTATTTCATTTGCTTTTTCTACCTTCTGTTTTTAAATCCGCTTACACGACTTGGGGCACTCCCATGCTAGCCTTTTAGCTAACAATGGGATAAACATTCAAGAGATAGCACGAAGATTAGGACATTCAAAGATTGAGATATTATATTATTAGATGAGGCCACTTCTTCTTTAGATATTCAAAATGAAAGTAAAGTTCAAAAAGCAATTTCAAGGCTTACTACAAATAAAACTGTAATAGTAATAGCCCATAGAATGAGAACTATAGCAGGGGCAAATAAAATTGTATTATTAAAAGAGGGTAAAGTTTTAGCAGAGGGTACACACAGCGAAATGCTTAAAACTTCAAGTGATTATACTAATATGATTAAATTGCAAGCTGAAAGCGTAAACTGGTCGCTCATATAAAATAAAATTATAATATTATAAAAAACATCATCAATAGATATTGATGATGTTTTTTTATATAAATCCACTTACTATTTTAATTAATTTGATATTTTTTATAAAGCTAAAACCTTAACGGCATCAAGCATTGAAATTTCAAAGGCTTCTTTTCCGTATTTATCAACTTGAGTTTTATCTTTTGGTCCATGAGTTAAACATCCAGCTCCACCTATGCAGCCTCCCACACAAGCCATTCCTTCAATAAAATTTGATTCTGAAAGATTCTTTGCTGATTTTAATAATGCTATTTTACATTCTTCTATTCCATCACATTTTTCTGCTTTTAAATCAAATTCTATATTTTGCTCTTTCATCGCCTGCATAACGGCATCTGATAGTCCGCCACTTCTTGCAAAAATTCTACCAAAATATGAAGCATTGTCTAACACATCTTCCTCTAATTCACTAAGATTTAAATCCTTACTATCAAATAATGCTTGTAATTCCTCAAAAGTTATAACACTATCAACATATTTATTAACTTTTTCCATTTGGAATTCCATTTTTTTAGATGTGCAAGGGCCTATAAATATAACCTTTGCTGTTGGATCAGTTTTTTTAATAAATTGTGCTATTTTACCCATTGGTGATAGGTTGTGTGATATGTGCTTTTTCATATCTGGAAATTCATTTTGCACGTATTTTACAAATGCTGGGCAGCACGAACTTGTTAAAAATCCTTTTTCTGCTAGCTCTTTTGATTCTTCTAAGGCAACTGCATCAGCGCCAAGCGCCACTTCAACCGTTGTATAAAAGCCTAATTTCTTTATCCCTGTTATCACCTGTCCAAGTTTTGCATATTGAAACTGGCTAGAAATCGATGGTGCTACAATAGCATACACTTTATTATTTTTATTGTTTTTGCTTTCTTTTATTATATTAATTGTATCTAAAATAAATGATTTATCTGCAATTGATCCAAAAGGACATTGATAAACACAAGCACCACACGAAACACATTTTTCATTTATAATTTCAGCTTGATTATTTTCTGATTTTTTTATCGCTTTCACTTTACAAGCAGTCTCGCAAGGCCTTTGGCTACTAATAATTGCATAGTAAGGACATACTTTTGCACAGGCTCCGCAGTTTTTACATTTTGAATTATCAATTTTTGCTGTGTGATTTGAATCAAAGCTAATTGCTCCAAATTTGCAAACATCAGAGCATCTATGCGATAAACAACCTCTACAAGAAGATGTTACAACATATCCTGAAACTGGACATTCATCACAAGCTATATCTATAACCTCTATAACATTTGGATTTTCTTTATTACCACCCATAGCAATTTTTACTCTCTCACTTAATATGGCACGTTCTTTATAAACACAGCACCTTGTTTCAGCCTCATGCCCCTCTGTTAATTGTTTTGGTATTTCTGATACATTTTCAAGTAGTGTATCATTCCAAGCATGTCTTGCAACTTCTCTTAAAACCTTATATTTTAAATGCTGTACTTTTGTATCAAATTTCCTCATATTTCTTCCCCTTCATTCATCTAAAAATAGCTTACTTTAACTCTTTTTCCTATCTTCCTAAGATATGTTGAAACTTCATCAACTAATTGCATTTTAATATTAAAATTAATTGGCAGATTAGGATTTTGATGTGCTGGATTTATAGCCCTACCCACATAAAAATTAATATCTGTTGATTCTTCAAACAAAAGTCTTGTAATTAAAGATGCGCCATCTTTTTTAACACTCCATTCAGTGTATAGATTATTATCATTTAAATAATCTTTTGCATATTCTAAAACTTTACTCATGGTTATCACTCCCTCTGTGACTAAATCTACCCCTTGGATTTTCGCCGTTGGAGGTATTTCTGAGTCAAAGAAATCAAGTGAGGGTATTATATCTCTTTTTAAATATTTTGCAACTAGTGTTGATGTTGTTCCACCACAAACAATATATTTGCCTTCTTTTGAAAAAAATAGCGACATCATTTTATCTTTTTCATCTGGATTTGATGGTGGGCCTATCATTAAATTCATCGCTTGCCTTTTCCTTATTTTAACGGTGCAAACCGTGGTATCATCTCCTGCTTTTTCATTGTATAATTCATTACATTTATCAAGCAAAATTGAATTTAATGTTTTTGCTGTAAATTCAGTGTTGATAAGAGGTTTCATATAATCTATTATATTTTCTCTTTCCCAGCCTAAATTTAAAAATCTTCCAACACCTGCATGAATACAGCCATCACTCATTAAAAAAAACACATCATCTTCTCTTAAATCGATTTTTGATTTAAGTATTTTTTTACCACTTATTATAACTTCTGTGTAAGGTATATCAAAATATTCACCATCTCGAAACATAATTACATTCGGATTATCATATTGAATTATTTCTGCTTCTTTATTATTAATAATCCTAAATATTGTAAAAGTAGAATATGCTATTCCTCTAACAGCGCAAACTGGAAGAGTTTGAGCTATTGTTTCAACACAATCTGTAATACTTAGCCCTTGTGAAATCATTGTTGAGATAATTTTTGAAGTGAGTGTTGCTAAAATATTTGCTTTTACACCACTACCTAACCCATCTGCCAAAACAATAGTTGTAGAATTATCGATAGCCTCAATTATCTCAACTTGATCTCCGCATAATTCTTCTTTATATTTATTTAAGCTATTATAGCCTATATCTGCACATAAATTAATCATTTGAAATCGACTCCTTAAGCTTAGTTAAAGCAATTTTTGTCTCAGCTGCTGTCTCTCCTAAAAGTGATGCTATCTCATGCACTACTCTCATCTGCTTTTCAATAACTTTGTCTGTTGTTTCAATTGTTTTTCTGCTGATTAATTCTTTTTTATTTCGCTCTTCCTCTTCATTTGTAACATCGCGCATTATACAAATAAATAATTTGTATTGCTTATCAAATATAATTGTTTCATCAACAAATTTATTATATTCTGCAAGATAAGCTCTTTTATTTTTTATCGTTTGCCCTGTTGCTTTAACAGTGAGAAAATCACTAGGATCTAAAACTCTTACAACCTCTTCTCCTAATATATCATTTTCATTTCTTATATTAATTAAATTAACAGCTGCATTATTAATTCTTTGCACCTCTAAATTATCATTTAACACTATAATTGCATTAGGTGAATTTTGAACGATTAAATCTGAAAACGTTTCTGCTTTTTCGCTTAAATGCGGAAGACACATTGTTAAATCAGCTTTTCCATAGTAAACGGCTATAGCTTTTTCTCTACATGAATTATATCCACAAGAACCACAATCAAGTTCGTCCTCTTTATTTTCTTTGCCAAGTTTTTTAAGGAAAAAATCTATATCTTTTTGAGATGGCTCTGTATTTCTAAGCTGTATTGGCTCAAAATTCTTTCTCATATATGATTCTTCCATTTTTTCAACTTCAAAATCTTCGCTTCCTGCATTACTATTAATATTTAAAAAATCGGAAATTGGATTTTTTCTGTACTTCTCCATTACAGGCCCTGCTACACAGCTCCCCTGGCAGGCAGACATTTCTATAAAGCATTTACTTAATTTTCCACTTTCAATTTCTTCTAATGCTTTCATACAGTTTTCAACACCATCAACATAAAAATAAGTGTATTCAGGATTTTTATCCTTAATAGTTTTAAGTATTCCGCCACTTGTTGGAAAAAATCTTGCTAAACTTTTATTTCTATTAGTGTCTGAAATTTCTTTTTCTATTTCTATATTTTCTTTATCTAGCCAAGATGTTAATTCTTCAAAAGTTAATACTTCTTCTACTATTCCCTTGTAATAACTTGCCTCATCCTTTTTTGCAACACACGGCCCTATAAACACTACTTTTGCATTTTCATATCTTTTTTTGATATCTAAAGCATGTGCTTGCATCGGCGATATTATATCCGCTAAATATCTTAAAGTTTTAGGATAATATTTTTGCACTAATAAATTTAGTGAATGGCAAGATGATGTAATTAAAATATCTCTTTTATCTCTATTTATCATCGCTTGATATTCATCTTTAACTATTGTTGCGCCTATAGCTGTTTCCTCAGCTGAGTGAAACCCTAATTTTTTTAGAGCATTATTTATTGAATTTATTGAAACTCCTTCATAATTTGCTAAAAATGATGGAGCTATAGATGCGATAACTGGCTCGTTTGAAGAAAGAAGGACTCTAACGGCTTCAACACTTCCGGCTATCTCTTTTGCATCTTGCGGACAATTTACAAAACACTGCCCACATAAAATGCACTCATTGCCAACTATATTTGCCTGCCCACCTGAAAATCTAATCGATTTTACCGGACAATGCCTTATACACTTATAGCAATTTTTGCAATTAGATTTTTTTAATTTTAAAAATTCCGACATATTTTCCTCTTAATTTCTATAATGATTTACTGCCTATAATTTCTTTTTCAAAAAAACTATCAACCGTTTCTGGAGAAACTGAATGTATTGTATCATTCACTAAAACACAAACTCCTTGCTGGCAATTGCTCATACAAAAATTCCCTGACAATTCAACTTTATCATTTAGATTTTTTTCATCAATTAAATTTTTCAATTTTTCAACAACAACTCGTGAACCTTTAAGATGGCACGAACTTCCTATACAGACTTTAACTTTCATTATAACCTCCAAATTTTTATATCTTTTTTTATTACTTTATCACAAAGAAAATCATTTGTAAAGATATAAATAAAAAAATATCTAATTAAGTTTATCAATATAAGTTGCTGATAATTCCTAACAATTTTGAATATTTCTAGTTATAATCAGTCTTTTTTGCACATCAATTCGATATTTTTTTATCAATTTTAGTTAAAAATTTCACAATTAAAATTCACTGTTTTTTAGCTATTTCAATAGAATTAGTTCATTTTATATTTTCACTTTGTAAATTTTCGGTAAATATTGTCATAATTTGTCTATGTTTTATTTACAGTACATTTTTAATATGTTATAATTATTTTGATTTTTTTGAAAATAATTATTTAAATTAAATGGAAGGAAACTACAATGATTAAAAAGATTTCAGCATCGTTTCTTATTATGATACTGCTACTTACCTCTTTAACAGCCTGTTCTTCTAGCGAAAAATCTGCAGACACCGATACTATAGAACTAACTTCACAAGTTTCTACTGACACATTAATGGTGGGAACCTCTGAAATGAGTGGAGATTTTATTTCTGGATTTGGAAATAATGCTTATGATTTATCTATAAAAGTTTTAACTGGTGGATATGCAAGCACTTACGAGGTTACTGGTGAGGGTGACATCGTTTTAAATCAAACTTTTATTAAAGATGTAAATGTTGTAGAGGATGAATTTTTAAATAAAACTTACACTTTCACATTATGGGATGATATATTTTGGAATAATGGAGATAGAATAACAGCTAGGGATTATGTGGCATCTGTTTTATGGTTTTCTTCTCCTGAATGGACACAAGCTGGTGCTTCTTCAGCTGGCAGTAATGCACTTGTAGGCTACACTGAATATAACGAGGGCACAACTAATGTTTTTAAAGGTGTTAATCTTATATCTGAAACAGAATTTTCAGTAACTGTTTCTAGTGAACACTTCCCTTACTTTTGGGAGGCTATTAATGTTGCTGTAGGTCCTATACATTTTGATACATATCTTCCTAGTTGCGAAATAGTTTCCTCAAATGATGGTAGCTATTTAAGTTTTTCAAGCGGAGATTTACTCACTAATTGTACTAGAATAGCTGAAACAGAAAGATATGCTCCAACTATTACTTGTGGGCCTTATTCATTTGTTTCTTATGAAAACCAAACTGCTACTCTTGAATTAAATGAATATTTTAAGGGAGACTTAAATGGAAATAAGCCTACTCTTCAATATGTTGTGCAAAAAGCTATCCCTCAGGACACCAGTGTTGAGTGGGTTATAAATGGTCAGGTTGATTTAGTTGAGGGGATTGTTGAAGGGGAAAAAATAGAATCCGCTAAAACTTCTGATACCACTTCTTATAATGCTTATGCTCGTTCTGGATTTGGATATCTTGCTATGATGTGCGATGTGGGTGTTACCTCTGATGTTAATGTAAGATGGGCACTAGCATCTCTTATCGACCGCTCTGCTGTTATTGAATATGTTATTGGTGGGTACGGAAGCACCGTTGATGCAGAATACGGAATTGGCCAATGGATGTATATAGAAAGAGCGTCTGAACTTTTAGAAAAACTACAGCCTATATCATTTAATATTGATACAGCTAATGATTATTTAGATAAAACTGAATGGATTTATGAAGCAGACGGCACAACTATATTTGATAGTAGTAAAGCAAATTCAGATGGAAGTTATTTACGTCATAATGAAAACGGCGAAGTGATGACTATTAATCATCTTGGAATTTCTGATAATGTTTTAACTGATATTATAGAAATTCAATATCTTGCAAATGCTCCTCTTGCAGGCTTTGTATTTAATGTAGAAAGAAGCGATTACAGCTCTGTTTTACAAGAATTTTATTATGCTTTTGAAAGCCCTGATGAAGATAGAATATACAGCACTTTTAACTTAGCATCAAACTTTACATCAATTTTTGATAGATACTATGCATGGCATTCAGATTTTATGGACACTCAGCAAAATAAAGGTCAATTAAGTGATGAAACTCTTGATGAATTAATTATCGAAATGCGAGAAACCTCTCCTGATGATACTGAGGCATATTTAGATGCTTGGGTTAATTATCAAGTTCGCTGGAACGAATTAATGCCTCAAGTTCCTTTATATTCAAATGAATATTATGATATTTATCATAACTATGTTGATAACTTAAACACTAGTGTTTTTGCAGGTTATGAAAGTGTTATATGTGAAATATCAAAAAGTGTAAAATAGGAGAAATAAATGTTTCGCTATATTTTAAAGCGTATTTTAATCTTAATTCCTGTGGTGTTTTTAGTTTCGATTGTAATATTTAGTATCGTTAAAATTATGCCAGGTGATCCTGTTGAATTAATGCTCCCACTAGATATACCTCCTAATCAATATGAGGCTTCTTATGATGCAATGTATAAAGCTTTAGGCCTTGATAAGCCTATTCATGAGCAGTATTTTATTTGGATTACTAATATTTTCAAAGGTGATTTTGGATACTCTAGTGTTCATAATAAACCTGTTATTGATGCTATAAGCGAGCCTTTAAAAAACACATTAATCTTAAATTTGGGTGTGAATTTTCTTTATCTTATTATAGCTATTCCAATTGGAATTAAGTGTGCCGTTAAGAAAAACTCATTTTTTGATAATGCCTGGCAAACTTTTTCTCTTATAACCTTTTCTATTCCATCTTTTTTCCTTTCAATTTTATTGATATATGTATTTGCTGTAAATCTTGGCTTTTTCCCAATGGGTGGAATGCCAAACACAGCCCTTCTTTCTGGCACTGAGCTTTTTATTGAATGGATAAAAACCTTATTTCTTCCTACCCTTTCTTTAACTATAGTAAGCCTTGCTGGTGCTATACGATATATAAGAAATGCAATGATAGAAGCATTAAGTCAAGATTATATAAGAACAGCTCGTTCTAAAGGATTAAAAGAAAAGATAGTTATTTACAGACATGCACTAAAAAATGCTATGATTCCTATTTCTTATATAGTAGTTGGAACTTTATTTTCTCTTTTTGCAGGCTCTGCGATAACAGAAAGTGTTTTTCAATACAATGGGATAGGTGCTTTGATTATCGATGCTGTTTTTGGAAGAGATAATCAATTGATTATAACTTTAAATTTATTTTATGCCACTCTTAGCCTTGTTTCAGTGCTAATTGCTGATATAATATATGCTCTTGTAGATCCTAGAATAAAATTAAACTAACTAAAATTCATCTTTTAAAACGTAGAGAAAGGAATCTACTGGGCATGAATAAGAATGTTGATAATAATAAAATACTAAAACAGGTTGCAAATTCTTTTTGTAGCCTGTTTTCGCGCTTTTTTAAAGGAAGCAATTCTTATAATGCTAATTTTAGCGACACAGAAGTTCTTTCAGCTAATAAAATCGTATTCTTAAAACTTATAAAAAATAAAGCTTTTATTCTAGGAAGTATTACCTTTTTATTAATTTTATCTTTTTCATTTATTGGCTCTTTATTTATTCCTTTAAATGAAATTTACACCGAACTTACTCATGCTAATATTCGCCCTGGCATTAATTTTTTAGATTTTCCAGAGGAATTTATAAGTGATGATATAGTTAAAATTTCTTCAGGTATATCTTTTAGCGCTGCAATTGATAATAATGGGAATTTTTATTTATGGGGAACTGAGCCTAATAAAGAGCAAAAAAATGTTTCGGGATATATTTTTGATGTTCCAAATGAAGTATATGAAAATAAAATAGTGGATATTGCTTGTGGTGGCAATCACATTTTTGCCCTTGATGAAAATGGAAATCTCTATGGCTGGGGCTATAATGGAAACGGCCAATTAGATGTCCCGAGTAGCTTATTAAATTCTTTATCTACTGGAGATATCACCATTAAGCAAATGGAGGCAAAATCTCAATGGACGGCGATTCTCAGTGATGATGGCGAAATATATATTTTTGGTAGTCTTCAAGCTGAAAACAATTTTTTAATTCCAGCCTCAATTCAGGGAAGTATCGAAAAATTCTCTGGCGGAGATCTTAATATGGCACTTTTATTAAACGATGGAAGTATTAGTATTATTGGAGATAGAGGCTCGGAAGCTTCTTTAAATATCCCCAGTGAAATTTTAAACTCCTCTATTAAGATAACTGATGTTGCAATGAGCAATAAAAATATTTTAGCTCTTGATGAAAATGGCGCTATCTACACATGGGGTTCTTCTCAAGACAATCTTTTAAATCCCCCTATATTAGAAGAAAAAGTTTTATCCATTTCGGCTGGATATAAAAATTTCTTACTTCTTTTAGAAGATAAAAGTGTTTACATATGGGGAAATAATATTTATTCTCAGCTTGATTTTAAACTAGAAGATAGTATAAATAATATTTTCAGTGATTACTATCAATTTTATTTACTGAGTGATGAGGATATATCTGCATTTGGAAATAAAGGATTTCTCTTTGGGACTGATCATTTTGGAAGAGATATATTATCTAGAATGGTGCATGGTGGAAAAACTTCACTTACAGTTGGGGCTATAGCTGTTTTTATATCTGTTAGTATTGCATTATTCGTTGGGCTTTCTTCTGGATATTTTGGCGGAATAGTTGATTCTATTCTTATGAGAATAACTGATGTATTCTCTTCAATTCCTTTTTATCCTATAGCCATAACTCTTTCTTATGCAATAGGCTTTGAAATGAGTGCAACTAATAAATTATATTTAATTATGATAATTTTAGGTCTTCTTGGGTGGATGTCACTTGCACGATTAATAAGAGCACAACTCCTTGTTGAAAGAGAGAAAGATTTTGTTTTAGCCGCTCGTTCTTTAGGGCTTAAAAACAGTACTATTATGATAAAACATATCCTTCCTAATATATTTAATCTTGTTATTGTTAATATAACTCTTGGCTACTCATCTTCCCTTCTTTCAGAAGCATCTCTTTCCTTTTTAGGGTTTGGAGTAACTGAGCCATACCCTTCTTGGGGCAATATCCTAACGTCTGCACAAGAAATATCTATTATAGAATTTTATTGGTGGCGCTGGCTTATCCCTGCTGCATTTGTTATCCTTGCAGCTCTTAGTGTTAATTTAATAGGTGATGCTTTAAGAGAGGCTCTAGAGCCTAGAAATAACGATAAATAATAATGAAACGAGGTCTACTTCTTTGAATATATTAAAAATTAAAAATTTACATACATATTTCAATACTAAAGATGGCCTTATTCGTGCCGTTAATGGTGTATCGCTTGATATAAATTCAGGAGAGACTCTAGCTGTTATTGGAGAGTCTGGCTCTGGAAAAAGCCAAACAGCTATGAGTGTTCTTCAGTTATTTGAAAAAAATCAAAAAATATATGATGGTGAAATTATTTTTGATGGTAATGTTATTTCAAATTATACTAAAAGCGAAATTCAAAATATTCGAGGCAATGATATTTCAATTATATTTCAAGAACCTATGACAAGCTTAAATCCTGTTTTCACTGTGGGTGAGCAGATTAGCGAAGTTTTAATAACTCATAAAAAAATAAAGAAAAAAGAAGCATTGAATGAAGCTCTTAAAATGCTAAAGGCAGTTAAAATTCCAAACCCTGAAAAAATAATCAACAATTATCCTCATCAGCTTTCTGGCGGAATGCGCCAAAGAGTGATGATAGCTATTGCTCTTATTTTAAAGCCAAAACTTTTACTTGCAGACGAGCCTACCACAGCACTAGATGTAACTATTCAAGCACAAATACTTCAGCTGCTTATTGATATGCAAAAAGAATACAATACAGCAATTATGTTTATCACTCATGATTTGGGAATAGTAAATAATATAGCGGATAAAATAGCTGTTATGTATTCTGGGCAAATAGTGGAGCTTTCACTAGCTAAAACTATATTTAAAAAAGATGGAGATTATATTCACCCTTACACTAATGCTCTTCTTGAGAGTTTGCCCCATTTATCTATGAATAGAAGTAGGCTTCCTGTTATAGAAGGGACTGTTCCTCATCCTTTAAATCTTCCAAAGGGCTGCAAGTTTTCTACTCGCTGCCAATTTGCTAACAATAATTGCAAAGAAAATGAGCCTCCTTTAAATAAAATAAATGATAATCACTATATTCGCTGCTTTTACCCTAATATAGTAAGACTTAGAAAGGATTTTTCTAGTAATGAATAATAAAAAAATCTTATTATCTCTTCAAGATATTAAAATGTATTTTCCTATTAAAAAAAATCTAAATCTTATAGAAAAAAAGGAATATTCAAAAGCTGTAGACGGTGTTTCTCTTAATATATATGAAAACGAAACCCTTGGCCTTGTTGGAGAATCTGGTTCTGGAAAATCTACTCTTGGAAAGGTTATTTTGCAATTATATAATAATAGTTCTGGCAGAGTTTTATTTAATGATATTAATCTTTCCTCTTTATCTAAAAAAGATATGCGAGAACTACGAAAAGATTTGCAAATTGTTTTTCAAGATCCATACTCCTCTTTAAACCCTCGCCTAACTATTTTTCAAATTATATCTGAGGGGCTTATTGCGCATAAAATTTATAAAAAGGATAGTAAAGAGCTTAAAGAATATGTTTTAGAAATTATGGAGAAGTGCGGCCTTCAGCCATATATGCAAAATAGATATCCTCATCAGTTTTCAGGCGGGCAAAGGCAAAGGATTAGTATCGCAAGAGCCCTTAGCTTAAATCCAAAGTTTATGATTTGTGATGAAGCTGTTTCAACACTTGATGTTTCTATCCAGTCGCAAATAATTAATCTACTCCTTGATTTAAAAGAAGAAAATAATTTAACATATTTATTTATATCTCATGATTTATCAGTTGTAAGATTTATAGCGGATAGAATAGCCGTTATGTATCTTGGAAGCATCGTTGAAATTGCCTCAGCAGAAGATATTTTTATTAATCCATCTCACCCTTACACAAAGGCTTTAATTGATGCTATCCCCTATGTTACGGATGCACCAAAAACTCAAAAGGAAATTCTTACAGGTGATATAGAAAGCTCTATAAATCCGCCATCAGGCTGCAAATTTCATACAAGATGCAAATTTCATTTTGATAGATGTAAAAATGAAGTTCCCGTTTTAAAAGAATATAATAATGAACATTTCATTGCCTGCCATCGTTTTGAAATGGAGGATAAATAATGTTTTTTAATAAATTAAGCGATAGTATTAAAAATAAGAAAACAAAAAAAGAGCTTAGCAAGAGGTATGATAATATAGAGCTTGAAAAAGGAGATTTACTCGCAATGCTAATTGCAGCATTCACAGTTTTTATGCCTTTAATAATTTTTATTTCAGCTATTTACATATTAGTTGCCTTATTTTTCGGATTATAATATGAAAGGATTATTTTAAAATGAAATTTTGTGAAATAGTGTATACACGGCCTAATTTTGAAGATTTACTTAATACAATAGATAATTTAGTAAGCAGTTTTAATAACTGCAAAAACGCGAATGAGCAATTTGATATTTATAATAAAATTTATGATTCTTCATCTAATTATTACTCTCAATATGCAGTGGCAAGAATAAGAAATCGAATAAATACTAATGATGCGTTTTATAAAGAGGAAATTAGATTTTTTTTAGAAACTTCTCCTATTTTAAATCAAAGTTTCAAAAAACTTACTGCTTTATTACTCAGTAGTAAATTTAAAAATGAATTAGAAGAAAAAATCGGCAAAATCCATTTTATAAAAAAAGAAAATCATATGAAAATCAGCTCTAATGATACCATAGCTGATATCCAAAAGGAAAATTCCTTAATTTTAGAATACACTTCGCTTATATCTAATTTAACTGCTGAATTTGAAGGCGAAACACTATCTCTATCTCAGCTTTCAGCTTATAAAGAAAGCCCTTCTTTATCTCTTCGCAAAAAAGCCTATCTTGCTGAAAGCAATGCCCTTAATTCTATAAACGATAAATTAGATGAAATTTTTGATAAACTCGTTAAAGTGAGAACCACTCAGGCAAAAAAACTAGGATTTTCAAGCTACACAGAGCTCGCTTATATTAAAATGAATCGTATTTCTTACTCAAAAGAAGATATCAAAATCTTCAAAAACAATATTTTAACTCACCTTACACCTATAGTTCTAGAAATTATTGATTCTAGAAAAAAAAGATTGAATTTAGAAAAAATCACTTTTTCTGATTTATTAGTCCCTTTTTCTAGCGGAAGTGCAAAGCTTAATGTTTTTGGTGATGATATTCTTTTAAAAGGCAAGGAAATGTATTATAAAATTTCTGATGAGCTTGGCGATTTTATGGATTTTATGATAAAACATGAATTATTCGATATTCATTCAAAAACTGGAAAATCCCCTGGTGGCTTTTGCTCTTATATAGAAGATTTAAATTATCCTTTTATTTTTGCAAATTTTAATAATACCCCAGTAGATGCATATATAATATTCCACGAATTTGGCCATGCTTTTGCAAGACATATCGCTAACAAAAATTATAATTCTTCCAATGATTCTGAGTATTCTATGGATATCGCAGAATGCCATTCAATGATAATGGAAGTTTTAACTTTAGATTACTGTGATAGTATTTTTGGAGAAGATGCTTTAAAATATAAATTAACACAGGTAGAAAATGCTCTTATTTTTCTTTCTTACACCTGCCAAGTTGATGAATTTCAAGAAAGAATTTATGATAACCCAAATCTTTCACCAAAACAAAGAGATGATTTATGGCTAGAAATTGAAAATAAATATAGAAGTTATATAGATTATGATAATCTGCCTTTTTATAAAGATGGCAGTGGGTGGAAACGTCAAGCACATATCTTTAGAACACCTTTTTATTACATAGATTACGGGCTTGCTCAAATTATTGCCCTGCAATTTTTTGAGAAAACCCTTACTGATTATGATAATGCTTTTAAAACCTATATCGACTTTGTGAATTTATCAGGCTCTAAATCTTTTACTGATGCTTTAAACACTCTAGGCCTTGTATCACCATTTAGTGAGAATCCACGTCTTGATGTTTTAGATAGAATTTTTAAATGGACTCAAGACAATAAGCCTTTATAACACAAAAATCCATTCAAATGTACTATTATTTTAGCTATTTATATAAAATTTGAGTATACAAGAATATTAATTTATGATATAATTACTATAAGTATATCGAATTTTATAATATTTATGTTTAAGGAAAATTATGAAAAGTCAATATGAAAAAATCATACAAAACGAGCAACTTTTTTCAGAACTTGCATCAAAACAATTTATTGACAGCGAAGATATAACAAGATCTAATCTTAAATCTATCTTACAAGAGAGAAGTAGTGAAATTCGTAGTGTTATAAACAACACAAATGATTTAATAAGCGAATTCATCCTACCCTTTTTATTAAATGTTAATTTAATTGATGAAGAATCTGCAAAAGAGCTAGAAGAGCTCGCTAACGCTCTATCAGGTTATAAAGAAAACCTTGATACTGGTCTTGCATATGAAATTAGAAAGGCTTTAGCTGATTGGGCAAAACTTAAAGGCGATGAAAGCATGTATATAATTAATACATTCTTTAAGGGCCTTGCTTTGTTTTATCTTGATTCAGGTTTATTTAAAGATGAGATGAATGAATGCTATGAAATTATTATAAATTATAGCGATAGATATACTGAATTTGATGAGAAAACTCGTAATATTATCGCAAGAGCATTTGGAAATTATTATATCAGTACAGCTTCAAATCAAACGGATGAGCGAATTAGAAGAATTGATTTAGCTATTGATTTCTGGGAAAACACAGCTAAAAAAGTGGATCCTAGTTTTCCGTGGAACTCTTATATTCTTAACGCTCACGACAATTTATGTTCTGCTATAATTAGCGCTCTAAGATCTAGCGAGCACAGCACTACAATTACACAAGAGCATAAAAAACGCTGTTATGAATCAGCTCTTGAATTAAATAAAAATATATCGCCTCATTATCTAAAAAATAATAACGACTACACAAGTAGTGAAGTTAAAAATGTTTATTATTTATATGCCGCAGAATACTACTATGGGCTTATTTCAGCAAAAGAATTAGTAGACTTTTTATATTCTATTTATAAGCAAGCTGATAATGAATATTCATATGATAATATTTATAAAAAATTCCATATCTCTGCCCTTTATTTTTATTATTTAAAAGATGTAAGTGAAGAAGAATTTTCACAAGAAGAAAGAGAAAATATTTTTAAAGAAATAGAAACTGATATTTATAATTATGCCGAACACATCCCATATACTTTTTCTCGCTCTCACGTAACTCGTATGCTTGGAAATTTTGCTACGGCTGCAAACATTGCTTTTGATGATTTAGCTTATTTAAAAATGATTTTATCTCTCACTGTTTTTCGCCATACACCAACATATGCGCACTCCATTATGGTGGGAAAAATAGCTTTTGTAATTGCAGAATTTATGATAGAGCATATGCCAGAAGAATTCGTTGGTATGCCAGGATTTGATTCTGTGGATGATGTTACTAAAAATTTAGGTGAAATATTATTATTTGTGTGGTATTCAAGTCTTGTTCACGATATTGGAAAAATAGTTTATTCTCACGTTGTATCTTTTTATGCTAGAAAGCTTAATGATAAAGAATTCGAAATGATAAAACAGCACACCGTAAGATCAAAAGGATTTATAAAAACTTCTCCTGATTTTGATACTGCTTCTGAAGTATCGGATATGATAAGACCTTTAATTAATTTTGATTTTAAAAATAATCCAGAATTATTTTCTAAATTTTCTGATGTAGCCCTTGGTCATCATAAAAGTTATGACGGAAAATTTGGATATCCAGAAACTTTTGATAACACTGCTTCTAGTGTAAAAACAATAATAGACATTATCACTCTTGCAGATTCAATTGATGCTGCAACAGATAGTATAGGAAGAAGCTATGCAAAGGAAAAAACACTAGAGGATATGCGTCAAGATTTATTATCCCAAATAGGCACAAGATATTCACCTCGTATTGCAAATCTTATATTTGATAATCAAGATTTATATGATGCAATAAATCATATTCTTCTTAATGATCGTTACGACACATATTATTCTTGCTTTAAAAGCAATGATTTTTCACAAACTATGGTGCCACCAAAAAGAATTTTAATTTAAAAAAAGACGATTTAATTAATCGTCTTTTTTTATTGCTTTTTATTTTTCTTTTGTAGTTTCTTCTTCTTTTTTAGAATTTTTTTCTTCTATTTCTTTAAGTTCTTTTTTGAATAAGTATTTTTCTAATTTTTCTTCAATTTCTTTTGGAACTTCGCGTTTTTGTGGGAATACTGCAGAGTTTATTATTAACTCACTAAATTCTAAAACTGGAACAGTTAATTCATGTAGCCCCTCTTCGCTTAGATAATCCATAGTATCATGGCTTGTATGTATAAAAGTTGAGCCTGGTGCACCAAATCTCATAAAGTTTATTCCTGGAATTCCTTTATCAGCAAATGGAATTGAATCACTAGAGTATACATCTTGTTTTACTTCTATAGCATATCCTTTAGTTTTCATATACATATCGCAAAATGCTGTTAATTCTTTTGAAGCTGTTACACTGCAAGTATTAGAGCCTAAAACTGCCCCGCCAACGTCAACATTTATCATAAAGATATGATCTTCTAATTCTTTTTCATATTCTTTAATATATGCTTTACTTCCATAAAGCCCTATTTCTTCTGAGCCAAACCATGCAAATTTTAATGTTCTTTTTGGAGGATTTTTTATAAAATGTTTATACATTTCCATTATGATAACAGAGCCCGCTGCATTATCAAAAACACCTTTTGAAAACTCAGTAGAATCATAGTGAGCACCAATACAGATAACTTCTTCTGGATTTTTTGTTCCTTTAATAGTTGATACAACGTTGTGTGAAGTTGGATTTGTTGTTGTGCCTTTTACTTTAATTCTAGCTTTAGTCGCTTTACTTTTAACAATTTCAAAAGCATCATGTACTAACATATGAACAGCTGGAACATTACCAAATTTTAAAACTTGTTCTCTTAAAGTTCTTGTAAAAAAATCATTATCTTCTCTTTCAACTATTAGACTTCCTGAAAAGCTTACAATCGCTGCAACTCCTGCTTCCATTAGCATTTTATAAACTGGAAGTCTTAAATAACCATTAAATAAAACAATTTTCCCCTTTGCATCACATAAATTAACTTCATTAACATTTTCAACATATAAAAATTCCGCTTCTAAACCTTCTTCTTTTGTGTTTAAACAGCATTTATACCCTGTAACAGTATAAGTTTTTTTATAAGGCTCTAATATTTCAAACTCTGCCACTTCAACTGTGCCATCTGTTATTTCAAATGGATTCAAATCACAGTTTCCACCAGCTGCCTCAATTTCTCTTTTAATTAAATTTGCAGCTCGCAACTCTTCCTTGCTTCCCGCAAGTCTTTCAAATTCAAATTCTTTTAAGTATTCAAATGCTCTTTTTTTGTCTACACTCATTATTTTTGCCATTCCTTTCTAAATGTTTTTAATTTTATTAAATTACAATTACTTACAATTATATCACTATTAAAAATCACTGTCAATTCATCTATATATAATAAAATAGACATTTAACTATTAAAATATAATAATTAAATGTCTATTTAAATTTTTAATTTAGTTTGGAATTACATCCTTATATTTTTCTTCAAAAATTTCCATTGGCATAGGTCTTGCAAAATAGTAACCTTGAACAGCATCACAATTCATACTTCTCAATGTTTCTATTTGTTCTAAAGTTTCTATTCCTTCTGCCACAACATACATTCCTAAATTATGTGACATATCAATAACACTGCGCACAAGTAAATCTCTTCTACCGCTCTTTTTTTGACTACTAAAAAAGCTTCTATCTAATTTTAAAGTATCAACTTTTAGATTTTGAAGCATTCCAAGTGAGGAATATCCTGATCCAAAATCATCTATTGATATTTTAAATTCGTGTTCTGTAAGTTTTGAGAATAATTTCACTAAAACCTTTTCATTATCTAAAGTAGTTGATTCTGTAAGTTCAATTTCTATTAAATTATGCGGGGTTTTATTTTTATCAGTTATATAAACAATATCCTCTACAAAAGTTTGACTTTTTAAATTCTGTCTTGAGCAGTTTACCGAAATAGGCAAATGCCCCATATTTCTATCTATTAAACTCGTTATAAAAGCTGAAACTTTATCTAATATATACTTATCTATCTCAACTATAAATCCATTTTTTTCAAATAATGGTATAAAATCATCTGGAAAAATTATTGTTCCATCTTCTTCTATCCATCTAACTAACGCTTCTGCTCCTATTAATGTGTTATCTTTAGTATTAAATTTTGGCTGTAAGTAAACTTTAAATTCATTATTTTCAAGTGCCTTATGCATTTTACTTGCTATTCTTGCATCTTTTAAAAGTTTATTTTTATATAATTCATCATAATCATAAACACTAAATCCTTCACTCTCTTTTGCCTTATTGTGAGCAAGTGTAACTTTATTAATTATTTGGCTAATATCTATTTCATTTTTTTCGATAATATATCTTCCATACTTAAATGAAATCTTATAATTCCCTATTTCAGGAACTATTTTTTTATATTCACTTTCATACATGGCAATATTATTTTCTACATTTAAAATAAATTCTGCGGGAGCAAAAGTAAGGTATTCGTCCACACCAATTCTTGCAACAATTAATTCTTTTTCTATTTTTTTAGCATCATCACTTACATTTTTTGCAACTTTTAAAACTTTATCCCCAACTTCAAACCCAAATATCTCATTTATTATTTTAAAATTCTCAATATCAAATTTTAAAACACCATAATCACCTCGATTTTTCTGGTTTAAAATCTCGCTCATATCTAACTTGATTTTTGTAAGATTTGGAAGTTTTGTTAATTCATCATAATAAGCCTTTTCCTCAATTATTCTAACATTTCTATTATGATCATATGCAGTTACACAAATAACCACTATTAAAAACCAATATATAGCTACACAAATATCATTTAATTTATCAACAGCCTCTGCTAATTCATTGTTAATGTATGCAGATTCAACATTTATTGCAAGCGCCCAATCAGTCATATTTATTGGCATATATGTCATCACTTTTGATATGCCATAATAGTCATAATGAAAACTTCCACTATTATTATTAGTGATATTAAACTGAGCTTCAATAACGTTTTCATATCCCATTTCATTTACATCACCATCTGGGATAATCACTTCTCCTTCATGCCCTTCACTTGTTGAAAAAATAAAATTTAAATCTTCATCAACAATAAAAATATCTCCCACTTCACCAGTGTTTTCTTTCATAATTTCAAAAAAATCACTTATAATAATTTCTGCACATAAAACAGCTGTTACTTCATTATTTTGAGTAACAGGAACAAAAATTTTAAATACAAATTCTTCTTTTTCTGCAGAAATATATGGATTTGTTATGTGCGAATCCTTTTCAGTGGCATAATGAAAAGCACTATATTGTGAAAAATCATAAGTTTTTCCTTCTACATTAATTCCATTTCCTTCTAAATCTACATAAAATAAGTTATTAAATTTTTCAGTTTGTGATTGTGAATCCAAAAAATCCACAGCATTCTCTTTTGATATATTATTTTTAGAAGCATATTCTGAAAGAAGTGATAAATCAATTTCAGCCTCAATAATTGCATCTTCTAAAATAATCTGCATTTGAGCGCCTATTTGCTCCATTTCGCTAACTGTTGCATTAATAACAGCTTCTTGTGCCGAAAATCTAAATAAATTCGCTAAAAGAGTAATAATTAAAGTAACTACTATAACACCTATAGTTCTTTGTATTATCTGCTTTCTATCTTTTATCTTCATTTTAACCTCAATAGTTTTAAATTGCTATTGGCACTATTTTACCAATAGTCTTTATTCTACCAAATTTCAAATTAATAGTCCAATTATTTTATAACTATTAATATTTAATCTAATAATTATTAATAATTTTTTCACAATTAACATAATCTATCCTCATTAAAACTATTATTTTTATAATAAATCTGTTTGTACTATTGTCTTTTTAAAATCAACTGATATAATAAATTTATAAGTAATTTATTGCAGAAAGGATTTTTTAATTATGCTACAAGAAGAATCGCAATTCACTTATGATATATTTTTAGAATTTCATCATTTTGATAAAAATGGATATTTTACTCCAGCTGGATACCATTATATTTTAAATTCAATGGTAGATAAACACCTTGTAAATTATGATATTCAATTTGAACGACTGCTGCCAAAAAACCTCTCTTGGGTAATTCTATCTTTAACCTCTGATATAAAAAAGCCAATTAATCACAGAGAAGACAAATTAATTGGAAAAACCTGGTTTTCAGGCAGAAAAGGTGTTGTTTTTCGACGTGAAGTAGTAATTCAAAATCAAGACGGTGAAGTTATTTTAAACGCTAGCTTATACTCAACTCTTATTGATTTAAATACTAGAAGTGTTTATAGAAGCAGAGAACTTCCTTTTGATTTAACTTTTGCACATAATGATAATTTATCTACTATAGCAAAACCTACTTTTAAAGAAAAACACGAGTATAATTACCACAGTACACAATTGGTTAAAAGAAGTTTTCTTGATAGAGTTGGCCATGTTAATAATTTAAAATATAGCGAGTTTTGCTTTGATGCTTTTAATGAAGATGATGCCCAATTAAAAAATATAAACCGTATGGAGATATATTTTGTTAGCGAGCTTAAAAATGATGAAGAATTTAATTTAAATAAATTTTATTCTGATAACAGGCTAATTATCGAAGGATTTAATTCATCGCAAAACAAACCATCTTTTTATGGAGTTTTTACATACAATAATCATATCTAAAAACTTCTAATTATAGAATTGTATTTATTTTTTTAACTAAAATAAATACAATTTATAATATATATATATTTATTAACACTTTTTTAATATAAATTGTTGAATTATATTTTTTTATTTGATATAATGTATCTTGTGGTGCTATGCAATTTAAAATTGCTTAGCTTTTTAAGTATACTAAATTTATAACTTACGATTGATTAATATGGTATTAATTTCCAAAGGAGCCGCTATGAACCCAAATCAAACATACATTGACTTAAACTTAAATGTTTTTAATAGCTATAAATTACGAGATGATATCTCTAATTCTATAGTTAATAAACTTTGTATGACAGAAGTTTTAAATGCTGATTTATCTATATCAGCATACGGAGAAGAAACTTACTATTTAGGATGTAAAGATGTTTTAGAAAATGTTAAATTTGGTCTTGAATCTTTAGGATTAAAAGATAAAATTCTCCTTTATAGCTTTAATTATAAAAACTTTGTTTTAGCTGGAACTGATAAAATAGAAAAAGAGGATTTTTATAATCTAATGAAATTATTTTATGAGCAATTTGAATCTGCTGCATCTACTTCTGTTGAAATTAGTGCTGTTTCAAGATTTGCTATAGTTTTACAAGAAGATAGATTAATTGAAAGAGCATTACACACTCTTTTATCAGCTAAAGACACTCAGGACAACTTTCTTTTAGCACAAGATGTGCTTGATATGGCAACAGCCATAAAAGAAGATGCCAAAATATTAGATTTAATAAATTTTGCAATGGAAGAAGATAGAATTATCCCTTACTACCAAGGGATTTATAATAACAAAACAAAAGTTATTGATAAATATGAAGCTCTAATGAGAATAATGGATAAAGACGGCAAAGTTTACACACCTTTTTCTTTTTTAGATGTGGCTAAAAAATATAAAATTTACAATAGATTAAGCCAACTTATGATTGAAAAAACTCTTAATGAATTTGAAAACAGAAAAGAAAAACTTTCAATTAACATATCAGCTTTTGATATAGCTAGTGAAGCTTTTCGTATATGGTTTGTAAATAAAATTAAAACTTATCCAAATAGCAAAAATATTGTTATTGAATTTGTTGAAACTGAAAATTACCAAGATGGAATGCTTTTTGATTTTATAAAAGAAATTCGACAATACGGATGCAGTGTTTCAGCCGATGATTTTGGCTCTGGGTATGCAACCTTTATATCAATAATAAAACTTTCACCAAGATATATAAAAATAGATGGCACTATTATAAAAGATATTGCAACAACAAAAGAAAATTTAATTATTTTAAAATCAATTTTATATATGGCAAATCTTGTTGGTGCAAAAACTATAGCAGAATTCGTTGAAAATGAAGAAATACAGGCGGTTTTAGAAGAGCATAATGTGGATTATTCGCAAGGATATCTATTCAGCACACCAAAACCATTAAATGAATTAATAGAAAAAGGCCTTATTGCAAATTAAAAAAAGCAGTTACTCAATTTTGAGTAACTGCTTATTTATTTATCTATTTAAATTTTACACCGTGGGATTTTAATATTTCTTTTACATTCTCAATTTCTTTTAAAGTTTCTTCTTGCTCTAAAACTTCTTTTGGTAAATGACATGGAAGGATTTCATCTATAGGTCCGTGTTTTCCAACAACTGCACCAGACATACAGCTCTCGCCATATCCACAAGTATAACACTGATTAAATTGAGAAACTTCCATTTTTGCTATAGTTTTTATTTTTGATGATGTAAACATTTTTTCAATAAAGTTTACAATTGGATTATCATTTCCGTGAACTGAACATGAACCAATAGCAACACCTAATTTATCTTTCAAAGTGAAAACATCTCTGTGTCTAAAACAAAACATTCTCTCTAATGTTGCATGAGCTAGGGCATTCACTGTTCCATAATAATTTGGTGCTCCAAAAATAATTATATCAGCTTCCACCATTTTTTCACCAATTTCATTCCAATCGTCTTTGATTTTACATCTATTGTCCTTTGCACAGGCGGTGCAACCTATACACCCATTAATCCTTTTGCCTGCAAGAGACACTATTTCGCATTCGCTTTCTACATCTTTTAAAAGCTCTTTAATTGCTGTATGTATCATTCTATCTTTTCTTGGGCTTGCGCTTATTGCTAATACTTTCATTTTAAACCTACTCTTTCTTTTTATAATCTACATTTTTTTTAGTAAATTATAAAGGGTTTCATATTCTTCTTGTGTTAAATTATCATTATCTCTTTGAAGAAGTCTTTTTTGATCTGCTTTTCTGTGCACTTCTTTTCCAATATCAGTTATTTTAATTTTAACTACTCTTTGATCTTTTAAAGTTCTATTTTTTTCCACAAGTCCATTTTCCATTAATTTATTTAAAGATCTTGAGACATTAGGACTCGTTGAAATCATTCTTTCTTTAATTTCATTCACTGTTAATATATTTGATTTTTCAAGATGTAATTCGTGAAGGATATCAAGTTGTAAAACTGATAAATCAAATTCTTTTAAAATTTGATTTGTGTGAGACTCCATATCTCGAGATATGCAAAGGATTAATGCATATGCCTTTGTTTTATAATCAAAGTTTGAATTAATTATTATATTTTTTTTCGACATTTTATACCTCCTTTTTTATTCTAGCATTAATTTGATTAAATGTCAAGGAATTATATTCCGCGGATTACAATCGCGAATTATATTGAATTGTATTCGTATATATAGTATAATAAGATTAATAATATACTATATATTTAATTTGCTATATCTAAAATAAGAAAGGTGGCCATTTATATATGAGGTTTATCACAAGGAGATGCATAATTCGTCCATTTAAAAATGGAGATATTGATGAATTCATAGTGTATCGAAATGATTTAGACTGGATGGAACATCAATCATTTAAAGGTCTTACAAGAGAAGAATACGAAAAAATTTTATTTAAAGATACCGATATTGCAAACGGTGTCCAGCTTGCAATTATAAAAAAATCTTCTAATGAGCTTATTGGAGATATTTATTTAAAAAAAGATAATGAAGTGTGCTGGATAGGCTACACAACAAAGCCCAGTGCAAGCAGAAAAGGCTATGCATTTGAAACAGTATCTACTATAATTAAAAACTTTAAAAATACAGATATAAAATCGTTTAGAGCCGGTGTATTAGCTGGAAACATTCCTTCTATTAATTTGCTTAAAAAACTAGACTTTATATTTTTAGAATCTATAGATAATGAGTATATTTTCGAGTTAACTTTATAATTTCAATTATTTTTTTAGTGAGGGGTGAATATTTTAATGAATTTTATTTGGATTTTTTTAGGCATTGCGATACATTTATTTTTTATGTTTTCTGCCTTAAAATTTATTTCAAAATCTATGCAATATAAAAATGTTACTACTATAGTAATCATTTTATTATCTTTATTAAATACATTCCTTCCTGTATTTACTCACACTATAAAAATACCTTACTATTCTTTACATATACCTTTACTTATTTTATATTTTATTGAGTTTTTATATCTATCAAAATTTAATTTTCGCTCATCATTATTCATAGCTTCAAGCCTTACTTTAAATATTCTCTCGCTTCATGCTCTTGTTTTAATCATTTTTAGTGCTATATCTCAAAACACCTTACTCGATATATATAATAATGATATTTTATTTTTGCAAACTCTAATATTAAATTCTATTTTACTTATTTTATCTTTTTATATTTTAAATAAACATTTTTCTCAAAGAGATATTAAAAAAATAGCTAATACTAAAATATATTCTGATATAATGTCTTGTATTTCTATACTATTTATTATATTTTTAGCATATGATTCATTTATAGTTATGAATAATAGCGTTTCCTTTGCATTTATCCTCTCCTCTATTTCAACAGTACTGTTTATATTAATACTCTTTTATGCTTTATTTTATTTTACTTATTCCTTTTCTTCTATGCATAAATTCAAAAGAAAAGCTGATGAAATAAAATTTATAAAAAAAGAAGTTGAAAAGAAAAAACTTGAAACTGAATTCAAACTATATTCTGATGATTTAACAAAACTTTATAACAGAAGATTTATTTTCTCAAAACTTGATGAAGTTTGCAAAAAAAATGATATTAAATTTGGGCTTGTGTTTTTAGATTTAGCAAGTCTTAAATATGTTAATGATAATTTTGGGCATAAAATAGGAGACGAATATATTATCGATATTGCCAATATTTTAACTGACAGTATTCGAGATGGAGATTTATCAGCTAGAATTGGTGGAGATGAATTTTTACTCATCCTTTTTGATATTAACGAGGATGATATGGCTATAGTTATCAATAGAATAAAAAACACTATCTCTAGTTTTAATAAAAGAAAGCCTTTTATTTTTCATGCAAATATTGGATATATGTGTTTTGACACTACTTTAGATAACCACTCTAGCAGTGAAATGCTAAAAAAAGTGGATGAGCTTATGAATATTGATAAAGAACTATTTTATAAAAAAAGTGAGGGCAGTGTATGATATATTTAACTTGGCTTTCTTATTTTTTATATATAGCAGCTTTATTTTATTATGTAAATAAAATATTTGGAACAACGAATATTAATTTATTCACTTATACCCTATATTGTATTTGTAATAGCTTTTTAGTTTTTTTACCTATCTATATATCAAATTTTAATTTTGAATGGCTGCAGGTTATTATTTATTTCTGTGTATTTGCTGTTCAAATCCATATAGCGTGTAAGCAGCCTCTTATTTCAACTTTTGCTGCAACGTTATGCTTTACTATAAATTACTTTGGCACAAGAGTTTTCCTTATTGGGCTTCTTTCATATAATAAAAATTTGCAGATAACAGATTTCTTAGCAAATATTGATAATAGAACACTGATAACTTTTATGACTTTTACTTTTTTAGCACCTTATATTATGATAAGCAGCTTAATTTTAATACACAAAGTTGTAAGATACTTATTTGCAGATATGGCTAGTTTAAAATTATGTTGTTTTCTGCTTTTTGCAGTTTTAATTAACCAAACCTTGTCTTTAGAAACTTTATATTCAAATGTTAATAACACAAACTTTAATAGCATATATCAAATGAGAACTGGTTTATTTGCTTTAATAAGCTTTGTTTTAATTATGGTTGCAGTTTTTATTTATTCAAAATTAAAAGAAGCTGAAATTATATATGAAGACACTTCCTTAGAAATAGAAACAGAAAATATAACTATACATAAATTAGAATCAGAAGTTATAACTGATTTTTTCACAGGATTTTTTATAAGAAGTGTTGCTATTGATAAATTAAAAAGCCTATTATTTAATAAATCATACTGCTATGTTTTATTCATTGATTTAGATGGATTAAAAACAGTTAACGATACTCATGGACACGAAGAAGGCGATTTTTATATAAAAAATGCTGCTGAAATTATAAGTGATGTATTTTCAAGTGATACAATATCTAGAATAGGTGGCGATGAATTTTTAATCATCGGAAATAATAAAATTTCTCCAATTACAAAAAAAGTTCTCGACTGCTACAATAGGGTTTTAAATTTAAATAAAAATTATGAAACATCTATTAGCTACGGCTTTGTAGAAGTTGATGAACATAATACATTATCACACGAAGAGCTAATTGATTTAGCCGACAAAGAAATGTATGCTTTTAAAAAAGGCAGAAATAAACAGCGAAAAGTAAGAGATATTAATTTTTATAATTAACGGAGATATTTATGAGTTTTTTTGAATATACAGAAAAAGAAGTTGCACATCTAATAAAAAAGGATAAAAAATTAGGCGAGGCAATCCAAAAAATTGGGCATATAAACAGAAGTGTAAATCCTGATTTATTTTCTTCTGTTGTAAATTCTATAATCGGACAGCAAATTTCAACCTCCGCTCATATAACAGTGTGGAATAGGTTAGTAGAGCTTGCAAAAGAAGTTACCCCAAAAAGCCTTGAAAAGCTTTCTATTGAAGATTTGCAAAAATGCGGAATGAGCTTTAGAAAGGCTGAATATATTAAAAACTTTTCTAACAGCATAACTAATAAAGAAATTATTTTAGATGATTTCCCTTCAAAAAGTGATGAAGAGATAATAAAAATTCTTTCATCAGTTAAAGGAATTGGGGTTTGGACTGCTGAAATGATACTCACATTCTCACTTCAAAGGCCTAATGTTTTAAGCTATGGAGATTTAGCTATCTTAAAAGGAATGCGTATGCTTTATCGCCATAAAAAAATCACTCCTGAGCTTTTTAATAAATATAAAAAGCGATATTCGCCTTATGCAAGTGTTGCCGCTTTATACTTTTGGGCAATCGCTGGCGGTAAAATCGAAGGACTCACAGATCCGTATGTAAAGCCAAAAAAATAAGAAAAGTTTATAATAATTTTAATTACAAAAAACAGTCACTATCGAAAAAATCTTTAGTGACTGTTTTTTATATCTTATTATTTTTTATAAACAATATTACCATTTATAATAGTGTATAAAACATCAAAATCTTTATTTACTATTGTGTAATCTGCAAAAAATCCTTTTTTTATATTCCCTATCTCATTATTAAGTTTTAGATATTTTGCTTGATTTTGTGATGTGATTTTTGCTATATCCTCAAAGGAAGAATCAGTATTATTATAAAAATTGTAAGCCGCTCTATTCATTTTTAAAACACTGCCCGCTAAAGTTCCATCTTTTAAAGTGCAAACTTCGTTTTTGGTATAAACTGTTTGTCCTCCTAAATCATACTCCCCATCATATAGCCCTGCTGCTCTCATACTATCTGTAACGAGCATAATTTCATCAATGTCTTTTACTTTTTTTACAAGTGAATATAGATTTTTATCAACGTGTATGTTATCGCAAACTATTTCGCAAAAAACTTTCCCAACAAGAGCGGCGCCTGTGCACCCTGGCTCTCTGTGATTAAACCCCGACATTCTGTTAAATAAATGTGTTATTCCTCTAGCTCCATTTTCTAAAGCTTTATTAACTATATCAAAGCTTGCATTTGTATGCCCTACAGAAAAGCAAAAATCATTTTTAAATTTTGATATATATTCTAAATTATTTTCTATTTCAGGAGAAATTGTTATAATTTTAATTACATCTTTATTTTCTAAAACAAAATTTTCGTCAAATGAATATATCCCCTCTTCTGGCTGCGCGCCTTTCATCTCTTTATTAATAAAAGGCCCTTCCAAATGAGCCCCCAGTACTTTTGCGCTAGAATTATCTTGATTATCTTTATAGTTTTTTATATTATTTAATGCTTTTTGCAAGTTTTCTTTTGGATTTGAAATAGTAGTTGGAACAAAGGCTGTAACGCCGTCTTTAATAAGCCCTTTTGCCATAATTTCTAGAGATTCAAATGTGCTATCCATGCTATCTGCCCCAGAATGCCCGTGAAGATGAAGATTAATAAATCCTGGAAAAACTAATTCTCCATTTAAAATTATTTCTTCTTCTATGCCTTTTTTATTATATTCATTAATTGGAATTATCCCTTGAGTTTTATTATCAAAAAGTAAAACATTATTTTTAATAAATTCATTATTATAATAAATTTTCGCACCAATTATTGCTTTCATATCTTATTTTCTCCTTAATTTCAGGCTTTCTTAATTTCTGTTTTATAAAATGAAATATCTTTTTTAGTTATTTCAAGTTCTTTATTTTCTATAAAAAACTCTACCCTTTTAGCTACAAAAAAATCATCTAAAACAACTGGATTATCTTTATAAACATTATTTCCAATAGTCATTCCTATTAAATGCACTATAGGCTTTGGATTTTCCGTGAATTCTTTTCTTATAATATCATCATAATAATTCATATTTGCACTTAAAACTTTATCATTTTCTAAAATTCGAAGTTCTGTATTTTCATTTTTCAGCTTCTGCCATTTGGAAGAATTTTTATTTAATTCTTCTCTTTTTAACACCTTTTCATACTTTATAAAATTAAAAATCTCTTCTGGGCTTACCTCAAAAAATCCTGCATATCTTTTATATCCATTTTCTGTTTTTATTTCTTTTGGCATTTTAACAAGGCATATATTTATATTTTTTTCTTTTAATAAATCGCACACAAATAAAAATCCACACATTTCATTCATTTCATCACTAAGCCATATTCGAATATCACTTTTTGTGTTTTTCAGTGTTTCTAAATCTTCATAAACTAAATTATAGAATTCTTCTGCCATTTTATCTATATCATTTATTTTTTTATAAGGATTATATGTTAGCCAGTTTTTTACAATATCTTTTCTTTTGCAGTCTTCTTTATTAATACCACTGAGAATATCTCCCTGTGATAATCTTAAAGTGAGCCCTAAAATATTATTTTCAATCTTTTCTTTTTTTAATGCTATATTCAAAATTGCTTTTGTTGAATCATTAAAACAAACTTCTATCATAAAAATCACTCCTTTTAAATCTATATATAATATACCATATTTCATGTTTAAAACTCAATAATTCTCTAATGTTAATTTTTGTTGCTTTACATCTTTGAATATATCAACTAAAATAAAACTATCAAAGGAGGAATTTTTATGCTACAGAATAAAATAAAAAATCTAAGAAAATCAAGAGGAATGACACAAGAAGAGCTTTCAATAAAATTAAATGTTGTAAGGCAAACTATATCTAAATGGGAAAAAGGACTATCTGTTCCAGATGCTGATATGCTAATTAAAATAGCTGATTATTTTGAAGTATCAACACAAGAATTACTAGGCAGAGTTCCAGAAAATAGCACTGATATTAATTTAATTTCCGAACAACTCTCAAGAATAAATGAAGAACTTGCCATAAAAAATAAAAGAAATGATAAATTATTTAAATTAATAATAACTTTAGTTATTATATTCTTTATTATTCCTATTATTATTATAATAGCTATAATCGCTGTAAATTTTCTAGCATTCTCATCATTTGAAGACAGTTTAACTAGCACAGTTACAGTTGAAACAACTGAAATTTTTTCAATAATAGATATGCCTATAAGCGAAAATGGTGATTTTGATTTTAATATCCCTCAAAATACTTTTGCTAATTTTTTTGAAAATAAAACTCTAGACGAAAACACTCCTATCACTCTTAAGATTTCTAGTGATGAAGAAGTGAGTGTTAGAGTTTGCCTATATTATAAAAATTCGCATGAAGAAGATAGGTATGTTGTAGACAATGTAATAAACCTATCTTCGGCTGAAAAAACTATAGACATGTTAGTTTTGCACCCTGCTCAGTATACATTGTATATAGAAATTTTAGAAACAGATGCTCATATTAAAGGAAATTTATCCTATTAATTTTATAAATAATCTACATATTATTAGTTTTTCGTGATTGCAACGCAATTTTTGGGCTATTCTTCTTGCCTAAAAGGAAAACTAAAGTTTATATTATCCAAAGATAATATAAATTATATTGACTAATCCTTTTAAACTCTTTAAAATATAAGTATTATTATTAAGAAAAGGATTTTAAAATGAAATATTTAAAACAGCTTACTATAATTTTTATAGTAACATTTATAGCTGAAGTACTTAAAACTTTAATACCTATGCCAATACCATCTAGTATATATGGAATGATAATTTTATTTTCGTTATTAGTTTTTAAAGTTATAAAACCTAGCGATATAGAAAATGTTGCAGATTTTTTAATTTCTATAATGGGAATTATGTTTATCCCAGCAGGAGTTGGGATAATGAATAATTTTGATAATATTATATTAATGCTTCCAAGTATTATAATAAGTGTTGTTTTAATAACAATTTTAGTTATGGGAATTAGTGCAAAAGCAACTGAGTTTTTTGCAAAAAAGGAGGAAAATTAATGACTGAAATAACTTCTTCAATATTTTTTGGCTCTTTTTTAACTCTTAGCATCTATATCTTTGCAAATTTTATAAAAGAAAAATCAAAAAAAGATTATTTAAATCCAATTATTATCTCTATAATAATTATAATATCTCTTTTACTAATTTTTAATATAGATTATAATACTTATAATTCTTCTGCAAAATACATAAATTATTTTTTAACTCCAACAACTATCTGTCTTGCTCTTCCTTTATATCGCCAGCTTGAAATGCTTAAAAAGAATTTTACAGCTATTATAATAGGAGTTGTTACTGGGGTTTTAGTTAGTGCTTTTTGCACCTTTATTCTAGCAACTTTACTTTCACTGACTAGTGAGCAATATATAACTCTGCTTCCAAAATCAATAACTACCGCAATAGGCCTCCCTTTAAGTGAGGAATTTGGAGGTATTGGCGAGATAACCGTTGCCTTAATTGTTTTAACTGGTATATTTGGAAATTTAATAGCCTCATTTGTTTTAAAATTATTTAATGTTAAAAATCCTATTGCAAAAGGAATAGGTATTGGCTCAGCAAGCCATGCCGTTGGAACTGTAAAAGCTATGGAGATGGGTGAAATTGAAGGGGCTATGAGCAGTTTATCTATAGCACTTAGCGGTGTTATAACTGTTTTAGCTATGCAATTTTTCTCTTCACTTATATAAAAAAAGAGTGTGATTTTCACACTCTTTTTTTATGCTGCCAAGTCTACTTTAATATTATTTATTATATTTAATATTTCTTTTCTAATTTTAGATTTTTTATATAAACCAAGCATCTCTATTATAGCACAGTATGTATCAGAAATATTAACTATAAAAGCTTCCTTAGTTTTTGGAGTTAATGAAATATTAAGTGGCCACATATGTGATTGTATACTAAAATATTCATTACTGCTTATATCAAAATGAGTTAAGGCTGCATTTGCCGAAAATTTACTATGCACAAACCAGCCACGAATTTTTATATCATTGCTTACACGAAAATCATGTAAAAGAGCTGCTCGTGCCACCTCTTTTTTATTTGCTTTAAAAAAATCTGCTAATAAAAGAGCTGTATACGAAGTATGCATTAAATGTTCTAGAAGGCTTGAATTATCGCAGTGATGCTCTAAATTTTGCATATTTAATATAAGCTTATTATTTAATAAATCGTTTGTTAAAAAGTAGAATTCATTTATTTTTTTCATATTGTTCCTTTGTAGAGTAAATTTTAAATATTAGATCAATTATATCATAATGGAGTACTAAGTTTTTAAACAAACAATAAATTTTTTATAAACAAGCTAGAAAAAGTATTAGTTGTTAATAACTTTAAATTATGCTATAATTATTTAATATACATATGAATGCAAATTTAAAATTTTAATATAGGAGTTTTGTATGAAAAAATTATTATACATAGTGATTATATTAGCAGTTGCTGCTTATGTTTTAAGTCCTGTAGATTTTATTCCAGATGTATTTTTAGGATTTGGCTGGATTGATGATGCAGCTTTAATTGCTATTGCTATGCGAATTTTTTATATAATTAAAAGAAAAAGTATAATAAAAAAAGCAAAACAAAATGGCGAAGAGCCTATCGAGGTGGATTTTAAAAACACCGAAGATGAAGAGTGAAGGATTATTAATGATTAAAAAAATTATATTATCAGTTTTTCTAATTTTTATATTAACAGCCTGTTCTAGTAACACACAAAAAGAGGAAGTTATTTATACAAATGAATTAAAGTGGCCAAAAACACAGAGCACAATATATGTAACGGCTGATTTTCACTGGCAAATAGAAGGGGCAAACTTTAGAATTGAGTATCTTGATGAAAAAATTGACGCCCTTTTAGATGAAGCTGTAAAAGATGAGCCTATGGCATTTTTAGTGTGCGGAGATATAACAAACGGTGGTAAATTAGAAGAACACACACAAATAGCAGCCATTTTAAAAGAAGCTGAAAACAAAGGACTTAATGTATTTGTAACTATGGGAAATCATGATATGGATTCAAATATATCAAGCGATACTATAAAAGAAATATATGCAGACTTTGGCTTTAATACTGCCATATCTAGTGATACTAACACAATGAGTTATCTTTCAAAATTGAATGATGAAATATGGCTTTTATCTCTAGATTTTAATTTATATGATGGCAAAGAAAGTGAAATGGCAGCATTTATGAGCGACGAGACTCTTTTATGGATAGAAGAATGTTTAATAAAAGCTGAAAATGAAGGTGCTATGGTTATCCCCTTTTCTCATCATAATTTAGTTGAATTTGCTCAAGGAGATTTAGGAGTTCATTATAATATAGAAAATGGAGAAAAACTCCAGCAACTACTTTTAAATTATTCAGTACCTGTTTATTTTAGCGGACACAGACATTCTTCCTTTACCGCATCTGTAGAAAACAAAGATAGAAGAATTGATGAATTAGTAGTTGATATGCCATCAAATTATCCATTTAGATACACTTCAATAACTTTTAATCCTGATTTTACAATAGATCAAGACATTAAAAGGCTTGATATAGAAAATTATGCAAGAGAAAACTCTATAGACGATGAAATTTTATTAAATTTCAATGAATATTCAATAGAAACATATACTAATCAATTAATAGAAAATGCAAGTGCAATTTCAAAATTAACTGATGATGAGGAAGAAGTTGAAAAACTAGCTAATTATTACGTTGAAATTCTAACTGCTGCAAGAGAGAAAACTCTATGGGAAGAAAGCGAAACTTTAAAAGAAGACGAAGCTTTAGATTTATGGAAAAAATATGCAGACAAGAATATTTTTGGCAGATGGATACCTTGGATTTTAGAAAATCAAACAAACGATAAAGAACAGCAAACTCTTGGCCCTTATAGATAATAAATAACACTGCCCTTCTTATAAGAAAGGAATAATCTTAATATGGATTTAATTTTATCAGAAATTAGCTTACTATCATTTATTTCAATAATTATTTTAGTTGTAGTAGGCTCAATTGTTCAAACGGTTGGCGGATTTGGATTTGGTATATTTGTTATGATACTTCTTCCAAGCTTTATGCCAACTTACTCATCAGCCCTTGCCTTATCCTCTTTTTTATCTTCTACTATAGCGGCAAGTATAGCTATAAAACAACTTCGAAGAGTTCAATTTAAGGTAGTTATAATTCCTATTCTATCCTACTTTTTAATATCCACTTTTGCCGTTGAATTATCTATAATTGGCTCTGATGGTATTTTAAAAGGCCTGCTTGGGGTTGTTTTAATTATACTATCTATATACTTTTTAAAATTTGCAAGTAATATAAGCATCACCGCAACACCTACCACTGGCGCTATATCAGGCGGACTTAGCGGATTTTTAAGTGGTATGTTTGGAATGGGCGGTCCTCCAATGGTTTTATACCTATTAGCGAGCACACAAAACACAGCCGCTTACCTTGCCACTAGTCAGTTCTTCTTTGCAACGACAAACGGATACAACACTTTAATTAGAGCTTTAAATGGCTCCTACACACCTTTTGTTTTAATAATGTGGGTTATATCATTAATTAGTTTATACATAGGCAATAAGATAGGTAATAAATTAGTTTCAAAAGTGAGCGATAAAACTCTTAGAAATATTGTTTATATTTTTATGGGAGTGAGTGGTGTTATAATAACTATAACCGAATTTATTTTATAAAAAAACAGCTGCTATTCATCGGATAGTGGCTATTTTTATTTATAAATTTATAAATATCAATAAAAGTAATTCATTGTCAATTTTTACTAAATTTTAAAGTTTTCATTTCTTTAAATAGTTATATTTTTTATACTATTTGACAATAATTACAGCTTTTATTGACTTTGAAAACTGTTTTGATATAGTATAAGAACATATTGTTTTAAAAATTTTTATGAAAAGGAGTGAAAAAGAAAAATGATAAAAGTTGCTGTTTGTGATGATAGTTTGCACTGCTCTAATAGAATAGTAAAAAGAGTTAAATCTTATATGCATAATAAAAAAATCGAATCTGAAATAAGTGTTTTTACAAGCGGAGAAGATTTATTAGATACTGATGTATCAACATACGATTTAATTTTTTTAGATGTAGAGATGAATGGCGATAATGGAATAGAAACGGCAAGAAAGATAAGAAAAATAAATAATGATGTTCAATTAATTTATGTTTCTGGGCTTATTCAGTATGCACCTGCTGGATATGAAGTAAGGGCAAGTGCTTATATATTAAAAAACGATTTAGAATCTTTATTTGATAATACTATGAACGACGTTATTAAGGAATTAAATTTTAGAGAAGAAAAATATAAATTTAAGTGCGATGATATTATAATTAGTCTTCCTCTTAAAAATATTTTATATATTGAAAGCTTTAATAAAACAGTGAAAATCCATACTATTAATTTCCCAAAACATCATTTTGAAACTAGGCTAAAAATAAGTGATATTGCAAATGATTTATCTAGTAAAGGATTTTTGCAAGTTCATAAAAGTTTTTTAGTTAATATGGAAAATGTTGTAAAACTTAAAAATTATAAAGTTTATTTAAAAAATAATATAGAATTAAATGTTAGCCAGAGAAAATGGGCTAACATTTATGCCACTTATGTAGATTGGAGGGGTAGAATTTAATGGGAGAATTAGCCTCAATCACCTTCATTATATTAGAAATTATAGCCTTTATATATTTAAATGATGCCTTTTTTGATTTAAAAAGCAAGAAAGTTTTAGCAATTTCAGTTGTAACAATGTTTGCCTTACAAAATTTTTATTTATTTCACCTATCTTTTAATAATATTTTAAATATTTTTATATCTTTTTTATTATTAAATATTATAAGTTTTATATCATATACTGGCACCTGGCAAAAAAAGATACTTCTTTCTAGTATATATTTAGTGTGTGTTTATTCTATTGATTCCCTAACTTTCTTTTTCAATATGATGTTTTTTTCAATTAGTTATGATGAATTAGTCGGTGATATGATATTTTATATAACAACTGGAATAATATCAAAATTTTCACTTATTCTAATTGCATATAGTATAAAAAAGCATTTTATTAGTAAAAGAAAAAATACAAACATATCATTTTTTCAGTGGGCGGCAAGCTTTTCTTTTAGTGTTTATGCACTAGTTAATTTATATGCTGCGATGAGTGAAGCCTTAAGATTTGATGAAATTAGCATGCTTTTAATTATAAATAATATAGCAGTTATTAGCTGCAATATATTCCTTTTTTATATTATTGATCAATTAGAAGAAGAGAATGAATCTAAAAATAAATCTGCTATACTTCAAGAACAAGTTAAAATTGAAATGGAAAATTCCACAGAGCTTTCAAATGCATATGCCGCTCAAAGGAGTATCACTCACGATTTTAATAATCACTTATCTATAATCCAATCACTTATTAGTAATGGAGAAATCATTCAAGCTGAAAGGCATATAAATAATGTTTTAGGAGAAATTAATGAAAATTTATTATTTGTTAATACTAATAATCCAATAATAGATGCTCTTCTCACTCGAAAATACACATTAGCTAAAAGTAAAGGCATTGATATGCAAATTATATCTAATGATTTATCTGTTATGCCTATTAGAACTAAAGATTTAGTTCTAATTTTAATTAATGTTATTGATAATGCTATAGAAGCTTCTTCTAAGTGTGAAAAAGAAAGAATAATTAAATTTCGGATAATTGAAAGCGAAGATGATATAGTTTTAAGTGTTCAAAACACTTGTATTAACACCCTCAAAAAGACAGAAGAAGGACTAATAACATCAAAATCTGATAAAATAAATCATGGTTATGGACTTAAAATTGTTGGCGAAACACTGAAAAAATATGATTTAGAACACTCTATTTCAATTTATGATGGATGGTTTAGATTTTCAGTTTTAATACCAATTTAAGTAAAACAATATCGAATTGCCCTGCATTTGCGAATTATACACTGCACTCACTCCAAATCCCTTGAAAAAAATTTAAAAAGGTGATAACCTATTTTTGGAAAGGGAAGACAAGATGCTACAATATATTTCAAAAAACTTAACTCAATATTTTTTAAGTAAAAATATCATTACTAAAAATCAAATAGAAGCTTGCGAATATTCTATTCACACAAGATTGATGAAATTAATTTTTATACTTTCAATACTGGCTATATCTTTAGCTTTTAATGTTTTTATAGAATCAATTATTTTTCTTATCCTTGTTTTATCTCTTAGAAGACGAACGGGTGGATATCATGCAAATAGCGAAATTGTATGCTTTATATTTTCAATTGGCATAACAATATTTGCAACAGTTTTTCTAGCTGATTTTATTAATAGTTTTAATAATATATTTAGATTTTTAATTTATATTAACAGTGTTTTTATTTTATTTTTATATGCACCTATCAATCATCCAAATTTAGAGATGAGCGATAAAGAAATGCGGTTTCATAGAAATAAAATGAAAAAAGAAATCTTTATAGTATCTTTAATTTTAATTACCTTTGAGCTTTTTAATCAAAGCTTAATATCAAGTTTATTGATAAGTGGAGTTATGCTAGTAGCAAGCTCTGTTTTAATATCAAAAATAATTAAACAGGAGGTGTACGTATGAACAAATTCGAAGAATTAATGGTGGAAACAACTCGCAACACAGTAAACAAGGTTATCAAGAATGATCTTGGCTGGCCACCTTATGGATGTATCGGCTTTATCAGCCAACCAAAACGTCCAAAAATCGAAGTTGAAAACAACGAAGATGAAATAAAATAATAACAAAACTTATTAGTGCAAAAGGCATAAATTAACAACAACACTACTTATTTACTTTACTGAATTCATTTGCACTAATATAAAAATTAAACTTAAAAGCTACTTAACTAATATTTAATATTTTTCCCTTAGTATTAAATTAGAAAAAACATATGATACATTTATTTATAAAATGTGTCATATGTTTTTTGTTGTAAGAAAGTTTATTATATGATAAAATTAAAAAAACATATATAAAAATTACAATATGAAAGGAAATTTTATAATTATGGAAATCATATTAAAAAATGCCAACATTATTCATCATAACGCTAAAATAGAGTATAACAAAGATATATTAATTGATGATGAAATTATAAAAAAGGTAAGTGATAATATAAATTCATCTTCAGCTTTAGTTATTAATTGCACTAATAAATATATAACTCCTGGTTTTGTTAATATGCACACACACTCACCAATGAATATCTTTAAAGGCATTGCAGAGGATGTTAATATAAACGATTGGTTTAATAAAGAATTGTGGCCGTTCGAGAGCAAAATGCAAGATGAGGATATTTATTATGGCTCTCTTTTAGCTTGCTGTGAGATGATTAATAATGGAATAACTTCTTTTGCTGATCATTATTTTAAGGGCGATTTAATAGCAAAAGCTGCTTTAAAAACAGGTATTAAAGCAGATATTGCTTACACAATATTTGGATTTTCAAACGAGGATGAAGAAATAAAATTAGCTGAGGAATTTTTTAATAATTTTAAAGATGAAAAAAATATATCTCCAAGGCTTGGCCCTCATTCCCCTTACATTTCTTCAAAAGAAGTTTTAGTAAAAGTAAATAATAAAGCAAAAGAATTAAATTGCGGTATTCATATACACATTAGCGAGACAGAAGAACAGGTAAAAACTAGTATTGAAAAATACAATCAAACTCCATTTGAGGTAGTTTATGAAACAGGTGGCTTTGATTTAAACTGTATAATAGGGCACGGACTTCATATAACAAAAGATGATTTAAAATATTTAAATAATAACTGCTGTTTTGCTATTAGCCCCAAAACATACACAAAGCTTGGAATGAAAAAAGGCGACGTATTTTCTTTTAAAGATAGTTTAAATATTGCAAGTGGCACTGATGGTGCCGCTAGCAGTAATACTCTTGATGTTTTAGAACAGATGCGCTTATTTGCCCTTCTTGGAAAATGGGATGATAATGCTGAGGATTATAAACTTAAAGAAATATGGTCGTATTTAATGAATGGGCATAATTTTTTAAATTTCAATAGCGGAAAAATAGAAAATGGATATAGCGCTGATTTAAATATATTTGATTTAAATACAGTATCTTGTATGCCGTTATATAATCCGCTAGCTGCAATAATATATTCTAGTAGCCCCGCTGTTAATATTACAGATGTTTTAGTAAATGGCAAATTCCTAAAAAAAGATGGTAAACTTATAATAAACTATGAGGAAATTATAAAAGAAGCTTCAAATCGCGCAAAAGAGATTTATAAAAGAGGCAAAGGCGAAACTGATTTAAGTTTTTAAAATAATAAAAATCCACCAGTATCTGGTGGATTTTTTTATTTATTTAATATGAATAGCTTTAACAGGACAATTTAAATAGCAATCGCCACATTCATCACATCTGTATTTGCTAATATTGTATTTTCCGTCATCTTCTTTTGTGATAGCATCAAAACTACATTTTTTCTCACAAATACCACAGCCAATGCAAGCTTCTTTATCTATAATTAAACCTGAATATTTTTTATTTTCGCCATTATAAGAAAAATAAATTCTATTTAATTTATTAGAGCGAGTAATTTTTTCAAAATCATAATCAAAAACATCGCCTCTCGCTGAAGTGATGCAAAACACCACCATTGCAGGATATTTTTCATTATCTTTTATACAGACATCAAACATAGGATTGTTTTTTGCTTTTAAATCCTCAATAGAAATTTCTTTAACTTTTCCTGTCATTCTTATTGTGTAGCCAGGCTCAAATAAAGGAAGTCCATTTTCATCGTGAGTTACTTCTGTTGAAGCTGCAAGCATTCCACTAATAGCAACATTTTTATTACTTTTTAATTGCTCATAAAAAGATTTTGTGTACATAGTCATAAAATAAATACCATCTTCATCATAGCCTCTTAAATGGGCAATTCTCGCTTCCGGCTCATTTTTTTCATTAACTGTTGAAAAGCTTAAACATCCAATTCTATCAAACTTTTCATAAATTTCTTTAATGCTTTTAATTTCCATAATAAATCTTCCCTTCTAAAATAAAATTATAATATAAATCCAAAGATCAAATATAACACAGCAGATATTCCTAATGCAACTAAGGTATATGGCATCTGAGTTTTAACGTGGGTAATGGGCTCAACTTCTGTCATTGAAGAAGTCATAATAACACTATCTGAAATAACTGAGTTTTGATCTCCAAAAACAGCCCCTGATATAACAGCTCCAACAGCTAAAGGAATATTCCCACCACTAGCTATAATAACAGGGATAACAAGTGGTATCATTATAGCTACTGTACCACTACTAGTACCAGTTGCAAATGCAATAATTGAGCAAAGCACTAATATTGCAAGTGGCAAAATGCTATTTGGTATATACTGTGTAAATTGAACTAGAAAATTTGCTGTTCCTATTTTACTTATAACACTTCCAAAAGCAAAAGCAATTAATAGTAAAGCGCAAATTTCAACCATATTTTTCATACCTTTAAAAACCCATGATAATATTGTATTAAAATCTCCAAGATTTTGCAAACGATAAAAAACAACCGTGGCAATTAATGATATAAACCCTGCTGTAAAAACAGCTGTAGCACCATCACCTTGCATAATATCTCCAGATCCTGTGTATAAAAGCATTGCGATAATTAAAATAGTTAGAGTGATTATTGGTAAAATCATATTAATAGCTTTTTTATTTTCGATTTTAATATCAGTTAAATTATGCTCTTCATAAGCAATGTTCTTTATAGGCCCTATTTCAAAGTTAAAAATAATTGAAACGGCTAAAATAATAAGTAGTAAAATCGTGTAAAACTGAAATCCAACAGCTTGCAAAACATAGGTAAAACTTATACTAGATTCAACTCCTGCTTCAATTAAAGCTCCTGCAATCATTGCTCCGGCCCCACCAAAAGGAATTATCCAAGCTATTGGTGCAGCTGTACTATTAACTATTAGTGCAAGCTTTTCTTTTGATATTTTTGATTCTTTAAAAATTGGTTTTCCAACAACGGCAGTTATAGCCATTGAGCTTGTGCCATCCATAAACATTAATATTCCTATTAACATAGTGAATAACTGCCCTGCTATTTTTGAAGATGTTTTTTTCTTTCTTTTTTGCAGGAGTGATACTACTCCATCAACACCTCCTGAAAATTGCATAGCGCCAACTAGTGCTCCCGTTAGCATAACAAAACCTATAATTTTAAACTGATAGGCATCAGTTGCTATCAAAGTTATAGAATTAATTACCGTAAAAGTTTCTCCGTTATAAAAAAACAGAATAACTGATGCTGAAAACAATCCTGATAAAATTGAAATAAATGCATTTTTTGTGAATAATATTAATCCTATACATATTAAAATTGGGACTAATGATATTGCTCCTAAATTCATAAATTATCTTCTCCTTTTTTCATTGACAATTATTATTGACTGTATTATAATATGTCATGCACTACAAAAAACAAGTACGAACATTTATGATACTATACATCAATTTAGAAGTATTCAACGAAAGATGCGGTAGTAAGTTTAAAAATAAATCTTTAAACTTTGAGTTTTGTGCCTTTCTTTGTGAGGCATTAGCAAAAGTTTGCCACTTTTAATCTGAATGCGGTAAAACAAACAAAACATCAAGAAAGGAATAGTTATAATTATGGAAAATAATCAAGCAGCAAAATGCCCTTACTTTACTACACAAAAACTATTATCAGGAAAATGGGCTATTTATATTTTATTTTTACTCTCTACTAAAACAATGCGCTTTAATGAAATTCAAAGAAGAATGCCTGAGAAAGTAACACACACTTCCCTTTCTCGCCAGTTAAAAAAATTAGAGGAAGAGGATTTAATAATAAGAAAAGTTTATAATCAAGTGCCACCAAAAGTGGAATATTATTTAAGCGATAAAGGAAAAGAATTTATTCCTGTTTTAGATGCTCTAAAAGTTTTTGGTAGCAGCTATAATCAATATTCTTAATTATATTATTGATTTTATTTTAAATTTAGTATAAAATGTATTGAATAATTTATTATATTTAGGAGAGTTTAATGAGTATTTTAGAAGTTAAAAATCTAAACCATGGCTTTGGAGATAGAGCCATTTTAAATAATGTATCCTTTCGCCTTTTAAAAGGAGAGCATGTTGGATTCATTGGAGCTAATGGCGAAGGTAAATCCACTTTTATGAATATCATCACTGGCAGCTTAATGCCGGATGAGGGTGATATTGAATGGAGTAAGAATGTTAAAGTTGGCTATTTAGATCAGCACACAGTTTTAGATAAAGGGCAAACTATTAAAGATGTTTTAAGAACAGCTTTTGCATCTTTATATGATCTTGAAAAAAAGCTAAATTCTATTTATGATTTAATGGGAACAACTGAAGGGGATGAACTTGATAATTTAATGCAGGAAGCTGGCGATATTCAAGATATTTTAGCAAACCGTGATTTTTACATTATCGATACAAAAGTTGAAGAAGTTGGCCGTGCTTTAGGGCTTTTTGATTTAGGATTTGATAAAGATGTTACCGAACTGTCTGGTGGACAAAGAACAAAAGTTTTACTAGCTAAATTACTTTTAGAAAAGCCTGATATTCTTTTATTAGATGAGCCTACAAACTATTTAGATGAATCTCATATTGAATGGCTAAAACGCTATTTAATTGATTATGAAAATGCTTTCATTTTAATCTCTCATGATATTCCATTTTTAAATAGTGTTATAAATTTAATATATCACGTTGAAAATGCAGAACTTACAAGATATGTTGGCGATTATAGTAAATTCGAGGAAGTTTATGCTATGAAAAAAAGCCAACTAGAAGCGGCCTATAAACGTCAGCAACAAGAAATTGATGATTTAAAAGACTTCGTTGCTAGAAATAAAGCAAGAGTTTCCACTCGTAATATGGCAATGTCTCGCCAGAAAAAACTAGACAAAATGGAAATAATCGAACTAGCAAGTGAAAAACCAAAACCAGAATTCACATTTAAAGAAGCAAGAGCTGCCTCAAAATTTATTTTCCAAACAAAGGATTTAGTTATTGGTTATGATAGAGCATTATCAAAACCATTAAATCTTGAAATGGAAAGAGGCCAAAAAATCGTTTTAGTTGGAGCTAATGGTATTGGTAAAACCACTTTACTAAAAAGTATTATGGGACAAATCGAGCCTCTTAGTGGAAAAAGTGAGCTTGGCGATTATCAATTTATCGGTTATTTTGAGCAAGAAAAAAAATACACCGATAACACCACTTGTATAGAAGAAATTTGGGAAACTTTCCCTTCTCTTTCTCAAAGAGAAGTTCGCAGTGCACTTGCAAGATGCGGACTTACTACAAAACATATTGAAAGCATGTTAAAAGTTTTATCTGGTGGCGAGCAGGCTAAAGTAAGGCTTTGTAAATTACTAAATAGCCCTACAAACATACTTCTTTTAGACGAGCCTACAAATCATCTAGACCAAGATGCAAAAGAAGAACTTAAAAAAGCTATAAAAGAATATAAAGGCAGTGTTCTTTTAATATGTCATGAACCTGAGTTTTATAATGATATAACTGATATTATTTGGAACTGTGAAGAGTTTGCTGTAAATTAAAAGTTAGAGCAATAATTAAAATAAAAAACAGTGCAGATAGACAGATACTTATAAAGAAACAAATGGCTCGATGCCACTTGTTTCTTTTTATAGTGTTAGCAAAGAGCAAAGAGGAAGAAAATACAGGATTAAGCAGTAAATATGGTGCTTTTCATAAAATGAAAAGCAAAGCCGAGCATTTACGAAGTAAAGGTTGCGAGAGCTTAATATTTACGAAAAGGATAAAGCACCTTTTGCCCCGCGGCGTGTGCGAAAACAGCGGTAGTTTTGGTTCTTTTGCTATCAAAAGAACTATCATTTCCTTTTAAAAAGCGGAGCTTTTATATAAATCAAAGGAATGGCTTTCGCCATTCCTTTGTCTTTTTAGATTATAAAGTTTCTTTAGTGGTATCCCACTATCTGCACCGTTTTTTTATTTATTAGAATTTATAAAATCATTTATCGCCTCTGCTGTTATCTCTTGCTGAGTAGCTCTATCTATGTTTGCCTCTTTGTCTCCTGGTTGCATTCCATAATTTCCAAATTGAGAATGATTACCGCCCTCGATTTTCACAACATTTTCTGTGTAATCAATTATTCTATCCACCCTCTCTTCAAGACTTCCATAGATAGTAAGTGATTTCTCCTTTGGATAATCGCCATAAATATATCCACCAAGATATATAACCCCATTAAATAGCTCTTGATTTTTCCCCGCAAAACTTCCTGCTATACTAGAGCCTAGAGAATGACCTCCTATATACCAAGAATCTATTTCTGTGTAGCTATTTAATACAATTTCTGCCTTATCTTCATCAAAAAAAGCATAGTTAAGAGGCATTTTCACTAAAAAACAATTAACATTAGCTGCGTTTGAAATTTCATTTAAGATTGGTATATATGCTGTATATTCTACCTTGGCACCAGGATAAAATATAAATCCTATATCAGATTCTTCATTTGGGGAAATTAAAATAACATCCTCCTTTATAATCTGAATATTCTCATTATCTAGCATTTCTTTTGCAATACTATCAGCTTTAAATTCCTCTAAAAGCCAAACTAGGAGAATTCCTATTAAAATTATTAGAATTATTGATAGTATTTTTATTAAACTCTTACTTTTCTTCATTTATTTTTTCCTTATATATACTTACACTAAACTATATTATACATTCTTATTATTAATAAAGCAATTATTTGATTTTATATTTTTTATATTGTATAATGAAAAAATACATAAAAAGGGGGATTTAAAATATGAATACTGAAACTAAAGTTGTTATGCTAGGTACAGGCACACCAAACTCTGATCCTTTAAGAAGTGGGCCAAGTGTTGCAGTTGTTGTTAATGATAAAGCTTATGTTGTAGATTGTGGGCCTGGTGTTGTTAGAAGAGCTGTAGAAGCTTATCGAAAACATGGGATAACGGCTCTTCAATCACATAAACTTGATAAACTTTTTATAACTCACCTTCATTCAGACCATACAGCAGGCTATCCTGATTTCATTTTAACTCCATGGTCTTTAGATAAAGATGTTCCCTTAGATGTTTTTGGCCCTAGCGGTACAAAAGAGATGACGGAATGTATTTTAAAAGCATACAAACAAGATATAAATGAGCGATTAACAGGTCTTCAAAATGCAAGTCCTACTGGAATAATAGTCAACGTTAACGAAATTTCATCTGGAATTATTTACACTGACGAAAATGTAAAAGTGGAGGCAATAAAAGTAAATCACGGTAGTTTTGCAGCTTCTTTTGCTTTTAAATTTTTTACAAAAGATAAAACTATCCTCATTTCAGGAGACACCTTCCCTACTACTGAACTAGAAATAGCCGCAAAAGACTGCGATATTTTAGTACACGAAGTGTATCCAACTAAAAGAGTGGAAGATCGAGTACCACATTGGAGAGAATATCATAAAACTGTTCACACTTCAGCCTTAGACCTTGGAAAAATTGCAAAAAGAGCAAATGTTAAATCTTTAATACTTTATCATATTGTTTATATGATAGACACAAATACATACACCGATACACTTTTAAGTGAAATGAAAGCTATTGAAAATGAGATAATTGATGATATTAAGCTTAATTATGATGGGTTTTGTGTGTGTGCAAATGATTTAGATGTATTTTAAACTATAAAAAAGGGACTGTTGCAAATGATTTCACTCATTTGCAACAAGCCCCTTTTTAATTTATTAAATTTTATTTTTTTGAATTTTTTAAAATCAATGTAATTAAATAAAATAGTATAACACTTGATATTAATGGTATTGATATAAATAAAATCCCCATCATAAATAGTAGCCAGTAGCCATTTAATATAAAATCTAACACTAAAAAAACTGCTATAGTTATCCCTGATGCTAAAAATAGCATTTTTAAATTTGTTTTTAAATAAAAAACATTAACTGCCGACCATACTATAAGAGATAAAAGCCCTATTACAACAATTATCATTATTCCACTTGATGGAAGAGATGTCTCTACTCCAATTTTTCTAAAATCAGTAAAAAATAAAACAGATAAAATAGCACAAACTAGTGATGGCAATATTAATTGAATTTTATTTAAATTATTATTTTTATTTTCCATAATAGTTAATCGCCCTTTCTTTTTTGCTTAATAATAAAAACAAACTATTAGCATTGTAATATAATTATACCCTAATAGTTTGTTTAATTTAAGAAATTTGCTTATTTTTCTATATTTTGAGCTGCTATTCTGCCAAAAACTATAGCCTCAGGGAGCGCCGCAGCACCTAAACGATTTTCTCCATATATCCCGCCAACAACTTCACCTGCTGCAAATAATCCTTTTATAACCTCATTATTTTCATTTAAAACTCTTGTATACTCATCTATTTTAACTCCACCCATAGTGTGATGAATGGAAGGTATCGCTTCAAACATAATAAACTCTTCCATTTCAATTGGCATAATATCATCCCTATTAAATTTATTATCATAAGAATTTTGGGCCATTAAATTATATTCATCAATAGTATTTTTTAAAGCTTCATATGGAATATTAAAATATTCACTGCACTCACTAAGTGTTCCTTTAAAAAGCACTCCTTGTTCGGTGCTCGCCTTTATTTCTTCTTGATATAAATCTTCTATATCTGTTCTATTGATAGTTCCCTCATCAATTAAGCCATATACTTTCGCTTTTGGCTGATTTAAAATGTCTTCTGCTAAAATATCTCTTGTATTATGCTCGTTTGTAAATCTTTCACCATTTATATTAACTAAGATAGCATTATCATTAAGTCTTGCATAATCAATTTTATAAAAATTTCCTGTTGCAGGATTTGTTATAGGATAAAATTGAATTTCATCCATATCAATTATCATTGCACCAAGGCTTTCTGCCATTAATATTCCATCGCCATTTATAGCTGGGGAATTCGTGTTTTTCATATCTTCATCGTGTATGTATTCTATATCGCTATACTCTCTTAGCATCTCAGTATTTGCGCCAAATCCGCCAGTTGCAAGGATTACTCCTGTGTTTGAATTAAATTCTATAATATCACTGCCTGATTTTGCAATAACACCAGTAACAACTCCGTTTTCATCTATAATTAATTCTTCACCCGTTGTATTATAAAAAATTTCAACTCCAACATCGCTAGCCTTTTCTAAAAGAGCAGTTATAAGGCCTATTCCATCTTCATTTACCCTTAAATTTCTTGTGTAGGTATGCCCTTCATACCACGTTATCTCTTCTAAAAAATCAACTCCAACTTCATCTTTTAGCCAATATGCGCTATCAAGAGAATTTTCAGCTATTATAGAAAGTAAATCTATATCCCCTTTATTTGCTCCTCCATTATATAAATCCTCTAAAAATATTTCACTGCTATCAAGATTTTTAATATCTTCACTTTGATTCCAGTTATCAGGGGCTGCATAGCTACCATTCGACATTCTTGTATTACCGCCCGCAAACGACATTTTTTCTAAAATCACTACATTTTCATACCCTAAATTTTTCGCTTCTATTGCGGCTGTAAGCCCTGCGCCACCAGCTCCAACTATAACTACATCGTGAGTATAACTTGTTTTATTTACTTCTTCATCTTTTAGTAAATCATTAAAACTTACACCTGCATTTTCTAAAGCTATTTCTACTGATAAAAACAGTTCTTTTTCTTCATTTATATAGCTATCTTTATATTCATCTCCATTTTTTAAAATTTCCTCAAATAAATAAACAGATATTTCTTGCATTTCTTCATTATTACTTTCAAGTAATTCTATATGTTTTAAATAATTATCCTCTACTAAAACCTCAACTTTTATATATGAGTTTTCGCTTTCATATTCTCCTTCGAAGATATTATTTTTATTAGCAGTTGTATTTGTACATGCTGATAATAATATTGTAAGCATTAGTATTGCAGTTATAATTATATTTTTAAGCTTCATTTTATCCCTCATTTATTGTTTAATAGTTGTTATTTCTTTTGTTATATATTATAATTAAAATTAATTTATGTCAAGGGAGATACAAGTGAAAAACAAAATTTCAAATAGAATTTTTATAATATTTATTTTAAACATGAGTATTACTTTGTTAATATTTCTTATATATATGTTTACCATTATTGTTCCTAGTAGTAAAACAGCTTCTATTAATGATGCAAAATCTGCCTCTTACTCAAGAAGTGTAGAAATCACTCATTGGATAGAATCAAAAGCTAATGAATTTCGCTCTCTATCTCAAGTACCTGCTTTTAAAACAACCGATTTAAGAGGAATTTCACCTATAATTGAAAATTTAACTGAATCGTATAAGCAAGATGGTGAGTATATGGAGCAATTCGCTTATGGCGGTGTTAATGATTATCTTGGGTTTAACTGGGTGAATGCAGATGCTATTTTAGATTTAATTATTTATGAAGATTACAATAGAATTATTGAAAACAATTTAGAGTATGGCATTAGCAATCCTATAAAAGATACTAATGGGGATGAAAAACTATTATTTTATTATCCTATCACAGGCTATTCAAACACTGTTGAGGGGATGCTTTGCAGTGCTATACCAATTACAAGGCTTAAAGAATTAACTGAAACTATTAATATATATAACGGTAAAAGTTTTATAATTAATTCTAGTGGAGAAGTTTTAACCTCTGATAATTCTTATATAAACCAAAAATTTTTAAACACTAAGGAAATAATTATAAAGCTTAACTCTTCAAATGATGGATATTTTGAAACTGAAAATGTTAATGGTGAAAGTATTATTGTTTTAATAGATTTTATTGAGGGTAGTTATGACTGGACTTTGTGCACAGTTATAGAAGAAACACAGCTAATTGAAAATGTTTATTTTATTAGATATAGCCTTTATTTTATTTATATTTTACTTATAGCCACTGCATTTATTTCAGCAAGAATACTCTCAAAAAATATATCAAAACCAATAGAGAGTTTGCAAAATAATATGCTCGAAGTTGAAAATGGAAATCTTGAAGCTTTTTATAAAGATAAATCAATATTAGAAATAGATAATTTAGGCAGCAGTTATAATTCTATGCTAGATAAAATTAATTCTCTAATTAAAGAAAATAAAATTAAAGAAAGAAAACAGCACGAGGCTGAATTATCCGTTTTGCAATCTCAAATAAACCCTCACTTTTTATATAATACTTTAGATAATATTAAATGGCTTGCAGTTAAAGAAAATAATAAAACTGTAGCAAAAATGATATCAAATTTATCAACATTTTTTAGAGTTATACTAAGTGGTGGACAGGATAATATTCCTCTAAAAACTGAAATAAAGCACACTATTTCTTATCTTGAAATACAAAAAACAAGATATCCTAATTTGTTTGATTTTTCATATGATATAGAGGATGATATAAAAGATTTAATTGTTCCTAAAATACTTATTCAGCCAATAGTTGAAAATAGTATTTACCACGGATTAAAAAACAAAGATGGTTTTGGAAATATTTCTATAGATGCTAAAAAATCTGGTGATTTTATTGAGATAACTGTTTGTGATAATGGTATTGGAATGAATAATGAAAAACTTTTAGAACTTCGCGATTACATCCAAAATGGAGAAAGCATTTCTCATTATGGTCTTAATAATATAAAACAGCGTCTTTTTTACACCTATGGCGAAGAAGCAAAAATAACTGTTTTTAGTAAAGAAAATGAAGGTGTAATTACCACAATTTTTATACCATATAAAAAAGGATAATTTTATGTATAGATTAATACTTGCAGATGATGAAATAAATATACTAGAGGGGATGGAATTTTTAATAAATTCCTTTGATTTACCCATCACTATTTCAAAAACTTTTACAAATGGTTTAGATGCTTTAAATTATATAAAGGAAAATTCTCCTGATATAGCTGTTTTAGATATTAATATGCCAAAATTAAATGGGCTAGATTTAATTAAAGATATTCGAAAATTCAATAAAAATATAGAAATAATAATTATTTCAGGATATGATGTTTTTACTTATGCTCAAACTGCTATAAATAATGGAGTGTCTGCATACCTTTTAAAGCCTATTGATGATGAGGATTTATATAATGCCCTATCTAAGGCTTGCCTTAATTCAAATACTAATCTTATTCAAAAAAACACTGAAAATAATGATACTATAATATCTTTTGTTCGAGATAATTTTTTAAATAAAGATTTCAGTGTTGAAATGGTAATGGAAAAATTTTCTCGCTCAAGAAGTGGTGTTTATAAAATTTTTAAAAATTCTACTAATATGGGATTTTTAGAATACATAACCTTTTTAAAACTTGAATATTCAAAAACTCTTTTATTAAATCAAAATTTAAGTATAAAAGAAATTAGTGCTACACTTTTATATAAAGATCAGCATCATTTTAGTAAACAATTTAAAAACCATTTTAAAATATCACCCTCAGAATTTCGACTTCAAAACAAAGTGTAGACAAATATACATATTTTTTACACTCATATCTAAATAAAGAAAAAGTAGCATATGTTATTATTTTAACAAGGCTACTTTTTTTAGTCTTAATAAACAATATACTATTTTTGAAAGGTGAAAAAAATGAAAAAATTATTATCATTAATGCTTTCTTTTGCACTTATGTTTTCTTTAGTTGGCTGCTCTACAGCAAGCGAAGAAGCTGGTGCATACACAGAAGGTACTTACACTGCTACTGCAAAAGGTATGATTGATGATGTTACAGTTGAAGTTGTAGTAACAACAGATGAAATTGTAAGCGTTACAATCACAGAACATTCAGAATCTGCTGGAATCAGCGATCCTGCTATTGAAAAAATCCCAGCTTCTATCGTTGATGGACAAACACTAAACGTTGATGCTATTGCTGGTGCAACAATCACAAGTGATGCTATATTACTTGCTGTAGAAGATGCACTAACACAAGCTGGCGCTGATGTTGAAGCTTTAAAAGTTAAAGAAGGCGCTGCTGCTGTAGTTGCTGAAGATGTTGAAAAAACAGCTGATGTTATCGTTGTTGGTGCTGGTGGTGCTGGTCTTGCTGCTGCTACTAGTGCTATGCAAAATGGTGCTTCAGTAATCGTTATTGAAAAAATGAGTGCTGTTGGCGGTAATACTATTGTTTCTGGCGGTGTTTACAATGCCCCAGATCCTTCTCGCCAAGAACCTTTAGGAATTGAAGATTCTGTTGAATTTTACGCTACTCAAACTTGGGAAGGCGGAGACATGGTTGGTAATAAAGAGCTAGTTGATATATTAGCAGCTGGTGCTTACCCTGGAATTGAATGGCTAGAAAGCCTAGGTGTTGTTTTTAACGATACTATATCTCAAGCTGCTGGTGCTTTATACCAAAGAACTCACTCAACAACACAAAAAGCAGGGACTGCCTATATCGATGCATATCTTAATGCTTTAGACGGCAATGCTGAAATCTTATTAAACACTACTGCAGAAGAATTAATCGTTGATGAAAACGGTGCAGTTACAGGTGTTATCGCTACTGGCGAACACGGTGAAACTGTTACTCTTACTGCTACTAAAAACGTTGTTTTAGCAACTGGTGGTTTTGGTGCAAACGTTGAAATGCGCCAAGAATACAACACAACTGGCAAATGGGAAGATTTAGGCGAAAGCGTTTTAACAACTAACGTTCCTGCAATTACAGGTGATGGTATCACTCTTGCAAGCGAAGTTGGAGCAAACCTTGTTGATATGGAACAAATCCAATTACTATACCTTGCAAATCCTGCTGACAATGGCGCTATGACAAAATACACTCCAAAATGCTTATCAGGAACAGATCAAATTATGTTTGTAAACCTTGAAGGCGAAAGATTTGTTCGTGAAGACGGCAGACGTGATGATATTTGCGGTGGTCTACTATCACAAACAGATGGTTTAATGTATATCGTTGAATCAATGGACGGTTCTCTAACAGTTCCTGTTGAAGAAATGACTTTAGCTGATGGCACTCCAATTATGGAAGCTGTTGAAGCTGGTCAAGTATTAATGGGTGAAACTGTTGAAGAATTAGCTGCTGAAATCGGTTGTGATGCAGCTACACTACAAGCTACTTTTGATTCATTCAATGCATCTGTTGCTGCTGGCACTGATGAATTCGGCCGTGAATTATTTGGTACAGAATTAGTTACAGGCCCTTACTTTGCAACACCTCGTGTTGCTGCTGTTCACCACACAATGGGTGGTGTTGAAATCAATACTTCTGCTCAAGTATTAAACACAGATGGCGAAGTTATTCCTGGTTTAATTGCAGCTGGTGAAGTTGTTGGTGGTATACACGGTGCTAACCGCCTAGGTGGTAATGCATTAGTTGATACAGTAGTATTCGGAAAATTAGCTGGTGAAACTGCTAGTAAATAATCCGTTTATCTAATAAATCATTTTGTTCCGAAAAAGAGCAGTGTTACAGCACTGCTCTTTTTCATCTTTTTATAATGCTACTATATGCTAATTTTGCTGCTACTCCAACAAGTTCCTTACATCTTCTAGCTCTTTCTATTGAATTATACCCACCATTCGCTTTTATAATTTCACTACACAAACTACTCTCTGCCTCTTTTTCAAAATCACTCGCTAATTTATGAAAAATTTTATAAATCCCTTCTTTTTCATTTATAAGTTCCTCTTTAATATAAGATAATTCTTTTAATGCGCTAGGATTTTTTCTTCCATAAACTGAGGACACCGCAATCACCGCACCTGTAAGTGCTCCGCAAGTGAGCCTATATCCACCTATACCGCCTCCAAACCCTGTTGCAAGACGAACATCTTCTTTTTTTAAATCAGTGATATTTGAGGCTATTAAAGTCTCTAAAACACATTCGGCGCAATTAGGCCCTGTTTTATATAAATTCTTTGCATATTCATAAACATCATCTTCATTTTTAATATTCATTTTTAATAATTCCCCTTACTTATAATATATTAACTTCTTTATCTAAACTATTTCTATCTTTTTATAATATCGATAATTATATTATAATATAATTAAATAAAAAAACAAGGATTATATCAATCCTTGTTTTTTAATTAATAAATATTAGTCAGCATTTATGCTAGCTTCTTCTTCATCGTCATTTTTTAATTTAGATGCTGAAATTAAGCCTATCACTGCTAGAACAATAAATGCAATAGTATACATATCTATTATAGCCATTGGCAGTAGGAAGTTTTGAGTTAAAAGCAATAGTGCAACATTAATTACTGCTAAAATAAACAGTATAAACTTTGTATTTCTACGTTTACTACTTCTTTCTTCATCTAAATCTTCTAAATCATCTTCATCATTTTTCTTTTTAATAATTAAATGATATACCGCTAATAAAACTGCAATTACAGTTAAAACTAAATTTACAAGACTCCAACCATAAACCTTTTCAAAATCACCTGAGGATAATGGAACACCATTCTCCATTATAATAGTTGTTTCATAAACTTCTCCGCCTATTTCAAGGCTGATTGTGTGCTCACCATCTGGAAGTGTTTGTAAAAATTCTTCTGATAGCTCTAAATTACCATTCTCATTAACAGTGTAATCCTCTTCTGAAAGCTCTGTATCATCAACTTTAACACTATCTGGAGTCGTTGTTCCAATTGGAGGTAGTGCTGGCGCAACCTCAGGAGTAGCTGTTGCTGTAGGGCTTTGTGTTGCCTCTACTTCTGGAGTGGTTTCTACTTCTGGAGTGGTTTCTACTTCAGGCTCATCCGTTGGCGCTGTTGTTGGTACTGCTGTAGGAGCAGGAGTTGCTGTTGGTGCTGTTGTTGCTGGATTTGTTACAGCTGGTCTTTCCTTAATAGTTAAAAACCCATTTTCAATTGTAATATTATAATTATCATCTTTTACAACAGAAATATTTACATTGTAGGTTCCAACTGTTTCACCATTTACTCTTGTAATAGTACTTGCAAATGAATCACTACCTTTTAAGCCTGTGACTTTTGCTGAAAATAATGGATCTGATTCATTTACATATTTTTCATAGTTTCCTACTTGAATTAATAAATTAGCTTTTTCAATTTTTACAGTTATAGTTTTAATTGTTTCTTTATAATTTTTATCTGAATTAGTTGCTTTTATAGTTAATTCATATTCTCCAGCATCTGTCATTTCTGGGATTTCTTTGTAGTAAGTTAGTCCACCATCTATACTGTATTCTAATTCACTACCTGCTTGACTCACTGTGATTTCTGGAATTAACTCAGAATGATCTTCTGCATTATATGTATCTGTATAGTTTTCTGCATTAATAGTTAAATCTTGATAATCGCGAATAGTTAGCACTGCATTTTCATAAATTAAATTATAGTTATCAGTAGATTTTTCATTACTGCTTTTTGCAGTAATAGGATAATTTCCAGCCTCTACTTTAGGAACATTCACTTCAAATGCATTTTTCCCTATAACAGTTAAAACAAATGCTTCTTCACCGCTAACTGGAATTTTATCTCCACTTGAATCACCTAAAACATATGTTAAATCAGGTATACTTTCATGTGGTAATATGCTTTGATTCTCAGCTCTTACTAATACATCAGCTTTATTAATGGTAACATTTACATTCTTTTCTATTGTTGCATATCCTTCTGCTGAAGCTCTAACTGTTAAAATATATTTGCCTGAATTTATCATTTCAGGGATAGTATCATAGAAATTAGTTCCATCAATGCTGTATTGCAGTGTTACCTCTGTATCAGTTACATCTGTTGTAACAGGTGTAACTTTTGTACTATGGTTACTAGCATCATAAACAGATTCATAATCAGATGCATTAATAGTCATAGAGTTAAGAGCTCCAACTGTTAATACATTCGTAATATATCTCACTTTATAATTGCTTATTTCTAGTGGACTACTCGATTTTTTTACTATATTAAAGTCTCCTGAAACCAAAGCATCAAAGTTTTCAGCTTCAAATAAATCGCTACCAAGCTCTTTTTCGATTGCTTCCTTTTCTCCTATTTTATTTACATAATTTTGCAGTATAAAATCAAATTCTGGAAGTGGATCGCCTTGTTTTATATATTTTTCATTAGCTATTACATCTAATTCAGCCTTTTCAATAACTGCTGTAACTGTAACTTCTAAATCATAATATCCATCAAGGTCCGCTTTTATTGTTATATCATAGCTTCCAGCATCGCTTATTTTAGGTATTTCACTTGAGAAAGCTCCTCCATCTAAACTATATGTTAATTTTGGCTCAAGCGCTTTTGCAGGGCTTGAATGTTGCTGTATAAAAGTTGGAAGATTTACTATAGCATTATATGAATTCCCATCATATGTACCTTTGTATGGAACGGCATCTTTATTTGTTATTTGCATAGTATATGCATTTTGCCAAACAGCATATAATTTCACATTACCTGTAATAGGCTCTAAAATATCTCCTGCATCTATAAATGATGTTCCAAATCCATTTCTATCAAATCCCCAGCCACCAAATCTTTTATTTTCTGGTATTTCATACATAAATTCTGGTGCTACTGCATCTGTGTCTCCAAAGATATATCTTTCACCATTATTATCATCAACATATGTTAATTCTTGCATATTGTATTGTGCAGGGTAATTTGTATAGTATGTAATAGTATATTTATCCTGTGTCCACTGTGCATATAAATCTATATCAGCGCTTGGAAGTATGGAGTATACTGAATAATCAGTACCTGTACCATCAGGCTTTGTGTTCCAATGTGAGAAAGTATAGCCATCTACTGTTCCTAAATTATTTGTTTGTGCGCTTCCACCCTCTCCAAAATGCAAGATTTCAGATTTTGTTTCCTCACCGAAGTTTTTATGATAAGTTGCTTTATATAATGTTCCAGATACAACCACTTTAAAATCTATTAAATTGGCAAGATTTTCTTCAGTTATATCAACATTTTTTGATGCTGCCTCACCAGAATATAAGCTAAATCCAGATGGTGGCGCTGCATTAACAGTGTATTGACCTAAATCAAGTTCTGTTGAATTTGAATTAGAAAAATGTTCTATTTTAACAATTTCAGCTTTGTCCTCAGTTGTAACTTTAAAGTTTGAATCTAAATAATTACCATCACTATCAACTAATTTATATTCTATAACAATGTTTCCTTTACTTGGAAGCATTACTTTAAAATATACTTCTTTTACTGCTCCTGCACCTACAGATACTATTTGTACTTGCGGTATATCAGGATCTGGATATAAAGAATATCCTGCTGGAATATTTATTGGGCTAACATCATACGCTTGGTTTGCCATAACGTCTGAATTTCCCATTCCATCTTTAAAAAGCTCTGTTGCAATAACACTTGCATCCCAAGAGCCAACTGGAGAGCCCCATTCATTTGTTGTGCTACCACTAGAATTCAAATACTGTCCATCACTATTTACTAATAAATATTCGATAACTATTTGCCCTGTTTCTGCTGCTGCTTTTTGTTGCAAGTTAAATAAACTAGCAAAGGCACCAATTTCTCCAAGCTCTATATCCATTGAAGATGTTTCTTCACTGCTTGATGAGATTTCCTCACTGCTTGAAGATGCTTCCTCGCTACTTGAAGAAGTTTCCTCGCTACTTGAAGAGGTTTCTTCACTGCTTGAGGATGTTTCCTCTAGCTCTTC
>CAYJEK010000004.1:59971-73388 GCA_964369205.1 uncultured Oscillospiraceae bacterium
CCTCGCTACTTGAAGAGGTTTCTTCACTGCTTGAGGATGTTTCCTCTAGCTCTTCACTTTGTGAAGATGTTACTTCACTGCTTGAGGATGTTTCTTCGCTACTTGAAGAGGTTTCCTCACTGCTTGAAGATGCTTCCTCGCTACTTGATGAGATTTCCTCGCTACTAGCTGGCTGTTCTACTGGTATTGGAGTAGCTGTTTGCAATGGTTCTTGAGTAGCTGGTGCTGGTGTTTCAGCTGGCACCTCCGGTGTTGATTGTATTTCTGGTGTTGCCATAGTTTCAATAGTTTCAGTTCCATTTTCTGTTTCTGAAATAGCTAGTGAAGTGTATGGTATTACTGATGCTAGTATAACTAGCGATAGCATAACTGAAAAAAACTTTTTTACAACAATTTTCTTTTTTCCAATTTCTACAATTCCAAGATCTTTTTTAAATTTCATATTTTTTCAAGCTAAATTAAGCTCTTCCTCCTTATATATACTTTTATTATATAGTTTGCTTTGTTTATTTTTAATATTGCTAGGAAATTATATATATCTAAATAAAAAGCACCGCAAGGTGCCTTTTACTCAAATTGTTACATTAATTAGCTGGTTATACCTCATTTATGTTACATTCTAATATATTTTATTGCTAATGTCAACTTTTAATATTTTAATATTTCTCTGTTAAAATATTAATAAAGTTGTAAAAACTCTTGATTTTCTATTGTTTTCACGAAATTTAATTAAAAATGTTAAATTAAATGTTTAAAATGGCTATAATCCACAGTTTCTCCTTATATAAAATTCATAAAAAATTAAAAATTAAGTCACATTTTATTCTTTTTTAAAAGTTCTTCAAATCTCTTATATAAAAAGTAAACGTATTTTTACCTTTATTTTTAGATTCATATAATGCTTTATCTGCGCAAATAAATAAATCATCATAGTTATCTGCATCTTTTGGAACACAAGCTATACCTATTGAAGCGGAAACTAGAATTTCTATACCTTCATTAGTTGTGTAAACTTTTTTAACAGATTCACATATTGCTTGTGCGATTCTAATTAATTCTGTTTCTTCTATGCAATCTTTTATAAATACAACAAATTCATCACCACCAAAGCGGCCAATAAAATCTTCTTTTCTTACAATACGTTTCACATCTTCATATATTTTAAGAAGTATTTCATCCCCATACGCGTGTCCCATATTATCATTAACACTTTTAAAATTATCTATATCAAAAACAAATAAAGTTCCCTTACCATTATTTTCAATATACTCTGACACTTTCGATTTAATAGCTACTTTATTGTAAGCGCCAGTGAGCATATCAGCTTCTGATTTTTGTAATAAATCAAGTTCTGATTCTTTTTCTTCGTGATTTTCATTTATAGTGCAAACAGCTATAATATCTTTTGTTTCTTCATCTACTCTAACATTTATTTTTAATCTATGCCATAAATAATAAGATTCATCTGTCTTTACTTCTAAACTTTCTGTATCTATTTCTATTTTATTTGCCCTGTAATCTAGAGTTAATTCATTTTGGCCACTACTTAATAACTCCTTCATTTCTTTCTCATTAAGCTTTGAAAAAATTTCTAAATCCTCAGGATGAACAAATTTTACAAGTGCCTCTCTAAACTCTTTTGAGATATCACCTGATTCGCTTGATGTTATTTCAACATTTGCTATTAAAGCTCTTGTTATATTATTTTTAGTTAAATTTATTTCAATAATTATATCTGCTATATTAAATAATGCAGTATTTAAAGCTTCACTTTTATCAATTTTAACTTCTAAATCTTCAATTTTTTGCTTATACTCTGAAACGTTTTGAAGCATTATCATAAATATAAACATTACATAAAACACTAAAAGCATAAAAATCGGAAGCACTATTTGCTGTATAGATAAATCTATATGATTTAAAAATATTTCAAATATTCTTGTGTTATAAACAAAAAAGCTTTGCAATACAACCATTAAAATTAATATATTAATCAAAAACACTTTTCTTGATAAAACATATTTAACTGTTTTTATCGGGATAATTACTATAACTAATATTAGCATCACTATATGAATCCCAACAGTTATAAAAATATTCTCTATTAATAATTTTTGATCATGAATAATAAAATGCATTGATTTATCAAGCATTATTGATTGCACCCCTAGTGCTATAGAACGACAAGCGAAAAAATGAATAACTATAGTGAATGCAATAGCTATATTTCCTAATAATTTTTCTTTAAAAAGAAATAGTATCTCAAACACGACTATAATCGTGAATAACCCATATGCAAGTGCTGGATTATCTGCAAGACCAAAAGCCGTAACTGGAAAAGTTAATGCATTAATTAATGCTATTATATATTTTGTTTTTTTATAAAATCTGTCTCCGTTTGAATAGTTTCTTGCCATTGTAAATCCAAGACAAGAAAGTATATAAAACAAACCTACGCCTAAAAAATAAGCAGTTATACTCATATTACCTCTTTATATATACTATTAATTTAATCTAATTTAAATACACTATAAAAGTATATCGTTTGTTTTTTAATAAACTTAACATTAATTAATATTTTTTTTTAATATCTTTTACTCAAAAATCATATACTTATTCTTACCATTATTTTTAGCAGCATACAAAGCAGTATCTGCATTTTTATATAGCTCAGTAAAAGTTTTTGCATTTGCTGGGAAGCTAGCTATACCTATGCTTGAAGATATTTCAACTTCTAAACCATCTTTTTTATAAATTTTATTTAAGCTTTGGCAAATTATATTCGCTCTTTCTTTTGTTTTTTCTAGTGAATTACTATTTTTAATAAATATAAAAAATTCATCTCCACCTATTCTGCCCACTATATCATCAGAACGAAATAGCCCTTTTAATGTTTTTGCTACATCTTTTAATACTTCATCGCCATATAGATGCCCAAAAGTATCATTTAAAGTTTTAAAATTATCTAAATCAATTATAAGCAAACTGTGCGAATCATTTTGAGTGGAGCTATTTAATATTTCTATAATTTTTGCTTCAGTCGCACCTTTATTATAAATTTTTGTTAATGCATCAAGTTCTGATTTTTCTTTTAATAAATTTGTTTTTAAAACTTCTTCATTAACATTTTCTAAAAAGCCTGCAGCTTTATTTATATTATTACCCCTATCATCTTTTAGAGGAATTAAGGAAACTGAATACCAAACATATTCTTTTTCACTATTTTGAATACGCATTTTAACATCTGATACACTTTCAAATTTTGATATTTTACTAAATATATCCTTAGCTAATCTCTCATCTTCTGGATGTATAAATCCAATTTTTATATCTTCTTTAATACTAGTTGTATCTTTTTCTCTATTTAATTTATCTTTATAATCACCAAGAATAGTAACACTAACTGATGATAAATCAACTTCTATAAAGAATTTATTTATCGTATCTGAAACTAATTTAAATTTTCTTTCATATTCAATGGCATTTTTTATAGATTGTTTTTGATTTTTTTCTGCAAACCATGAAACTACGAGGAATGCACCTGTCATATTTGCAACAAAAATTAAAACATAGCTTATATTTTGATTTATATCTGCTTGAATATCATCTTTATCAACAACCGTTAAAACTATCCAGTTATTAATATTTATAGGACTATAACAGGCATATCTTTCCTCACCCTCATTATTTGAGTATTCAGTAAGTCCGCCCATTTTTCTATTAACATCATTTATAAACAGCTGATAATTATATTCCTCTGCATAATTTAATCCTGCCATTCTCTCATAAAACATGCCATCTGATATTAGCATATTTTTTGCATTACTTACAGCAACATACTCTCCATTTTCATCGATAATTTGATAATAACCATCAATATCATAAAATGTTTGATTAAAAACTTCGGATAATCTTTCTACTGAAACAATTCCTGAGACAAATCCTGAAACTCTATCTCTGCTTGCATATATAGGAATAGTTATGCTTATCACATTTTTTTGAGTATTTGCATCTTTAAAAACATTAGATACACTGCATTCACCCTCTATATCTTCTATCCATTCATACTCACTAAAAACGATTCCCTCACCATTTGTTTCATAAACACTTCCATCTTCAGTGGATATAACTATTTTATAAAATCCTACCGTATTAACTAATTCATTAAAAGCTTTTTCAAAATACTCATCACTTTCCTTTAGTTCTGAGAAATATTCAACAGCTAAAATTAAAGTGTTTTTATAGGTTTCAATTTGATGTTCAACCGAATGTGCATTATTCCTTGCAACATCAGATAAAACCTGTTTTATATTTGCTTCTTCATTTTGTCTTATGTTTTGAATAACCATAATAGATGCAATAAAAAGCCAAATAAACACTCCTATAAGTACGGGAGTTATTCCTTTAGCGCTTTTTAATTTCCTTTTCATATTTTAACACATCCCTTTTTCAAAAATCGGTTATCTATTACATATCAATGTAATTATATCACATAAAATTATTTCAATAAATAGTTTTACAAATCCGTTAATTTTTTTTTATAAAAAAATTTTCATTTCGTTCATATTTGATTTGCATACTCTTTTAATACATACACACTTACACTACCATCATTAACTATAAAATCTGCACATCCATCCTCGCCAATTTTAATTTCTTCTTTTGTGTTTTGAAAAATATCCACCATTATTTCACCAATAAACTTTTCGCCCATACACATTCTCTTTGTCCCGCCTTTAGAATCTGTCATAATAACACAAAGCCCAGAGTTTTCTTTTTCTAATGAGCCTAGGCGAGTAAATCCTATTGTATTTTCATCATCAAAATAAGTTATTTCATCTCCATATGCTATATCTTTTCTTAGTTTTATTAAATTTTCAAGATCTTTTCCTATTGGTGGTATATTATTGTTTTGAATGCCATATAAATCTCCATAAAAAACACATGGTATTCCATCCTTTTTTAATAAAATTAGTGAATATGCATGCAATTTAAACCATAAATTAATAAAACTTTCTAGCGCTTGTCCTGGCTGTGTATCGTGATTATCAACTATTGTTATCGCCCTATTACTCCTATCTTTTAATAGAGTGTTATCTAAAATTTTGCTCATATCAAACATTCCATTGCTATTTGCAGCTTTATAGAAATTATAGTGAAGAGGCACATCAAATAAATGCATAGTATTTGCAGTTTTATCTAAATAATATTTTAAAGCTGGAAGATGGGAATTCCAGTATTCAGCTATAACAAATAAATTATTATTTTTAAACTTTCGCATTGCAATTATCCACTTAGAAAGGTTTGTAAAATTAATGTGTTTTACTGCATCAACTCGAAATCCATCTACATTAGTTAAATTTAAATACCATTTTCCCCAAAAAGTAATTTCATCATACACCTCAGGATTATTTAAATCTAAATCAGAGCCCATTAAATAATCATAATTTCCTTTTTCTAAATCAACTTGATCATCCCAGTTTTTATTTTCAAAAAGGTATAAATTTTGCTCATTTGTATTTGCATCCCAGTCGCAGCCATCAAAATGTGTGTAATTCCATTTAAAATTTGAATACTTATTATTTCTTCCATCAAAATTAAATTTTGTGTATGCTTTAATTTCTCTTTCTTCTATAAAATGATTTCTATTATTAATATCATAAACTCTAGCTTTCACTATTTCAGTCTCGTCTGCACCAAGCCTATGATTTAAAACAACATCTGCTAAAATTTTTAGTCCCTCATTTTTTAAAGAATTTATAGCACTTATATATTCATCTTTTGAGCCATATTTTGTTTTCACTGTGTTTTTTTGATTAAATTCACCCAAATCATACATATCATAAACGCCGTATCCAACATCATCTTTTCCCCCTGTTCCTTTATATGCAGGTGGAAGCCATACATCTGTAAATCCCATTTCAGCAAGGCTTTTTGCTTTTTTATTAGCTTCATTCCACAAGGAGGCATCTGATGGAAGATACCACTCAAAAAATTGTATTATAGTTTTGTTTTCCATATACTAAGCTCCTTTAATTAATTCCAATATTATACTTTGTAAATATTATACCATATTTGTCTTTATATAAAAAATAAAAACACAAAATATAAATATTTCGTGTTTTTTTATTTTACATTTCTTTATTATAAGCCATATCCCAAAACATATATTCATATTTTGAGCAATTAACAATAATTTTTTCAAGATTTAGAATTTCTTCTTCTGTATAATCTTTAGTTAAATAATTTATTAATTTTATAAGTTCATCATTTCCTTTTGCATATTCTTTGCTTGAATACATTAAAATCCAATTTTTATAAATGCCACTATCCATTTCTTTATTTAAATTATCAGCTATGTATTTATAGCTCCAATAGCAAGCTAAAACTGTTACCATTATTTCAGCAAGATTTTCTGTTGCGGCTACCGCTAACATATATTTTGTGTAGCTTTCTGTTGTGATACTTGCTTCATAATCATTTGCATTATTAATACCAAAATCAGTAAAGTAGCCTCTGTGAGTATCAGCTTCTTTTCCTATTATTGAAATTATTTGATTTGCATTAAATCGCATATGATTTTCATCTTTTGATTTTATAATTGCATAAGCGAACACTTTTGAATAATCCATTAAATATAAGTAATCTTGAATTAAATAAAATTTAAATTTTTCTTTATCAAGGCTTCCATTTTCTAATTCTTTAATGAAATTATGCTCGAGGTAAGAGTCCCATATAGGTTTTACTTTATTAAATAATCTTTCTACTACCATTCTAAGCTCCTTTTATGTGTTTAGTGTATAGTTATGGTTTAAAGGTCCTTTGCCTTTACCTAAATTTAAATTAGCTTTAAGTGCACCCGTTAGATATTCCTTTGCATTTTTTATACTATCTTTTAAACTATCGCCTTTTGCAAGATTTGCAGCTATAGAAGAAGATAGAGTGCAGCCTGTTCCGTGAGTGTTTTCGTTATCTATTCTTTTTGAATTAAACCATACTCCCTCTTTGCCATCGTATAAAAAGTCCATAGCATCATTTACTAAATGTCCACCTTTTACTAAAACTGCTGCTTTTGTTTTATTAAAAATAAATTTTGCAGCGTCTTGCATATCCTCTTTTGTTTTTATCTCTTTATTATATAAAATTTCAGCTTCTGGAATATTTGGAGTGATAACTGTGGCTATTGGGAGTAATTCATTTATTAATGTTTCTTCTGCTTCTTTTGATAGTAGGCGAAATTCACTAGTTGAAACCATAACAGGATCTACAACTATATTTTTTGCACCATATCCTTTTAAAGATTTTACTATCTCTTTTATAATATCGCTATTTGAAACCATCCCTATTTTAATTGAATCTGGAAATATATCTGTAAAAACGGCATCCATCTGCGCTTTTACAAACTCGGGATTTGCATCTAAAATCCCATAAACTCCTGTTGTATTTTGAGCCGTTAGGGCCGTTATTACACTCATTGCATAATGTCCGTGCATTGTTATTGTTTTTATATCTGCTTGAATTCCAGCGCCACCGCTAGAATCAGAGCCAGCTATAGTTAAAACTTTTTTCATTTATTCTAATACCTTTCTTATTTTTTAAATACTTCTTTTGATTTATTAAGTAGTTTTTTGCAGTGATTTTTAATATCTTTTTGAGAAAATATTTCAGAAACTAATGCTATTCCATCAAGCGAAAGCCCTTTTAATTCTTCCATATTATTATAATTTATTCCGCCTATTGCAACTACAGGAATTTTTGAATATTCGCATATTTCTTTAACTAAGTTATAATCTTTTACATCAACATCTGTTTTAGTAAAAGTGCTAAACATTGCTCCTATGCCTAGATAATCAGCCCCATCTAAAATTGCTTTTTCCGCTTCTTTTTTAGTGTGCACAGTAACACCTATTATTTTATTATCACCTAAAATTTTTCTTACATCTTCTAATGACATATCATCTTGCCCTATATGTACACCATCTGCATTTATTTCTTTTGCTATTTTTATATTATCATTTACTAAAAGTGGAACATTATATTTTTTACAAAGAGAAGATATTTCTTTTGAAACACTATAAAATTCATCATCAGAAATATTTTTTTCGCGAATTTGAACACAGGTAACTCCGCCTTTTAGTGCATCTTCTAGTTGATTATATAAATTATATCCATCTTTTTCATATGCCCTATCTGTCACGGCATATAAAAGCATATTATCCTTTGAAAAGTTCATATTTTGCCTCTTTTTCTAATATTTCATCTGTCATTGTGTAAATTTCATCCATAATTGCATCTCTATAAGAAGTATTTCCTTTTGATTTATCAGCTCTTTCTCCCGCTACTCCTAAAAGTGTTACCGCTGTAAGTGCAGCTAATAACTCTTCTCCTTTATTAGCACAAACATAAGCTGCAAGAAGAGATGATAGCATACAACCCGTTCCTGAAATATCACTCATCTTACTATGACCATTTCTGCAAATATATGATGTTTTATCATCTGTTACTATATCAATTGCACCTGTTATAACAATAACTGCGCCTGTATTATTTGATAACTCCCTTGCAAATTTTATAACGTCTTCTAGATTTTCATCTGTTATGGCATCTAAAACAGATGCATCCACCCCATATGTTTTTCCCTCGCCTAGTGCTAAAGCTTTTATTTCAGATATATTTCCACGAATAACTGAAAATTTTATATTTTCTAAAAGCCTTTTCACAGTATTTGTTCGAAGATTTGAAGCAGAAATGCCAACGGGATCTAATGTTACTGGATGATTTAATTCATTTGCCTTTTTTCCTGCTACAAGCATTGATTCAACTACCCTTTTATTCAGTGTTCCTATATTAATATTTAAAGCACTACAAATAGAGGTTATCTCCTCCATTTCATCAATATCATCTGCCATTAACGGCGATGCTCCCGCTGCTAAAAGAACATTTGCACAGTCGTTTACTGTTACATAATTTGTTATATTATGCACAAGTGGGCGATTTTTTTTAACATTTTCAAAACAAGACTTCATCATTTTTATTTACCATTCCTTTTTAATACTGGCATGCACATAAAAAAACGAGAGGGGAAATCCCTCTCGAATGATACAATATAGTATCTCTCTACGTTGGCATTACCCAAATCAGATTAAAGGTCGAAACTCAATTGTTTCCTCTCAGCCTGCTTACAAGCTCCCTTGATTACGATTTTTATTATATCACACTACCTTACTTTCATCAAGTGCAATATTTATATTTAATTATATGTATTCAATATACTGCATATTTTATTATTGACAATAACTGCCAATGGGTGTAAAATGATTAGGTAACTAATAATTAGCTACATAACTATTTAGGAGGAGAAATATTATGAGCGATAATTCAAATGCTATTCAGTATGATGAAAAGCATAAAAAACTCACACAAACACCAATAAAAACACTTATTCCAACTCTTGCTATTCCAACTATTATAAGTATGCTTATATCTTCTATATATAATATGGCAGATACATATTTTGTTAGCCAATTAGGAAGAGAAGCTTCTGGGGCTGTTAGTATAATATTTTCACTTATGGCTATGATACAAACCGTCGGTTTTACATTTGCTATGGGTAGTGGTAATAGTGTTTCAAGGGCTCTTGGAAGAAAAGACAGAGATGCCGCTGAAAGAACTTTAGCAACTGGTTTTTTCACAATATTATTTTTAGGATTATTAATAGCAGTTTTCGGATTATTATTCTTAGATGAACTTGTATATTTTTTAGGAGCTACTGATACAATAGCACCTTATGCAAAAGACTATGCTATGTATATTTTATATGCAGCACCATTTATGGCATCAAGCTTTGTTATGAATAATGTTTTACGCTCTCAAGGTAATGCTTTTAATGCTATGATAGGTATTACTACTGGTGGTATATTAAATATGATACTCGATCCTTTATTTATTTTTGGTATCGGACCATTCCCTGAAATGGGAATTTCAGGTGCCGCTATTGCAACTGGGCTTAGCCAATTTGTAAGTTTTTGCATTTTATTCTATCAATGTAATTTTAGAAAAAATACAATTACTATTGATATTCGAAAATTTACTCCTGTTGCCTCAATGTATGGCAAAATTTTAAAAGCCGGCTTCCCAACATTCTGCCGTCAAGGTCTTGCTAGTGTATCTTCTATTTTACTTAACACTATTGCAAATCCATATGGCGATGTTGTTATAGCTTCTGCTGGTATTGTTAATAGAATACTGATGTTTATGTTCCAAGCCGTTATGGGTTATGGGCAAGGTTTCCAACCTGTTGCAGGATTTAACTATGGTGCAAAAAGATATGATAGAGTTTTAGAGGCATTCTGGTTCTCTTGTAAAGTAGCACTTATTATATTATCTTCACTTGGAATTATTGCTTTTATTTATGCCGAAACTATTATTGGATTTTTCCGCGCAGGAGACACCGAGGTTATCACCTTCGCTGCAACAATGCTAAGATACAACTGTCTAGTTCTTCCAATTCAGTCTTGGTTAATTATGACAAATATGCTCGCACAATCTATAGGGTATTCTTTTAGAGCATCTTTAATGTCTATGTCAAAACAAGGGATTTTTTATATTCCAATATTGTTAATACTCCCTGGTATATTAGGGGCAACTGCTCTTCAATTCGCACAACCGCTTGCAGACTTTTTAACTGGTATTTTATCTACAATAGTTATAATCACAATTATTAAAGATTTAAATAAACTTAAAAAAGAGTTTAATCTACCTGACTCACCAAGAAGAAACGAAGTAATATAGAGTTCTCGTTTTTTTTGAAAGGAATATATCATTATGGATTTTTTACTTAGTGAGAAATTATATAGCCAATTTTTTAAATGTTTTTCTTTACTAAAATATAATAATAATCAGGATTTGCCTATTAGCCCTGGCCTTATAAGGCTACTTGCTCAAATAGCTGAGTGCGAAAAAACAAATCAAAAAGCTATTCAAGAAAAGTTTAATATTAGAGCTTCTTCTGTTAGCGGTATGCTAACAAAACTTGAAAATTTTGGATTTATAACAAGAGAAAGAGACACTCTTGATAAGAGAAATGTTTTACTTGTTATAACTGAAAAAGGCAAAGAAATCGTTGATAATCATTACCATGTTCAAAAAGCAGCTGCAAAAGAGTTTTTTGATATATTAAGTGAAGATGAGCAAAAACAGCTATCAACCTTTGTTGGCAAAATAATTGAAAATCAATTAGATAAAAATTAAAAAAATTCAGTGTGAATAAAACCACACTGAATTTTTTATTTATGCTTTTAGTTTTAATTTTGATATTAATGCAAAAACTATAAAAACTATCAAATTCACTGTTACAATAGTGCTTCCTACTGGTGTTCCATATAAAATAGAAACAATTATTCCAAAAAAAGCACAAAACACTGATATTATCGAAGAGGATATTATCACAGCTTTAAAGTTTTTAAAAATTCGCATTGATGATAATGCTGGAAAAACAACAAGAGCACTTATAAGTAAAGAGCCAACTAAATTCATTGCAACCACTATTACCGCTGCAATAGTTATCGCTATAATTAAATTATATAAATCAGCTTTTATCCCTGTTGCCTTTGCAAAAGATTCATCAAATGTTACTGAGAATATCTTATTATAAAATAAAAGGAAAACACTTATAACTAAAACAGATAAAACAACACTCACTAAAACATCACTACTTGTAAGAGTTAAAATTGAAGTTGAACCAAATAACGTGGTGCAAACATCTCCTGCCAAATTAGTGGAAACATCAAAAACATTCATTAATAGGTATCCCACCGCAAGAGAGCCAACAGACATCATAGCAATAGCCGCATCTCCATTTATTTTAGTGTTTTGCCCTATTCTTAGCAGCATAACAGCGCTAAGGGCTGTTATTGGGAATACTAATATTTCTTGATTTACAATATCTAAAACTGATGCCACAGCTATTGCACCAAAAGCAATGTGAGAAAGGCCATCTCCAATATATGAAAGCCTTTTTAAAACAAGGGTAGCACCTAAAAGAGAAGAGCAAAAAGCTATTAAAATCCCAACTATAAATGCATATACCACAAAAGGATATGAAAAATAATCAATTAAAGTTTCTATCATTTTTTATATTCCTCCATATATGTTTTCGCTGTCATATAATTTACACCATCTTCACCTACATACAAAACATAATTTGCATCGGCTATTGCCTCATTAAGGCTATGAGTAATCATAATAATAGTAATTCCCTCGTTATTTAAATTTTTAATTAACTCATAGAAATCTTTTGTTGTTTGAACATCAAGTCCTGCCGTTGGCTCATCCAATAATAAAACCTTATTTGTAGCGCATAATGCTCTTGCTAAAAGAACTCTTTGCTGCTGTCCACCAGATAATTCACTGTAACTTCTCTTTCTTAAATCATATATATTTAATTTCGAGAGCATTTCATTTGCTAGTTTTTTTTCAGTTTTATTATAAAACGGCCTCATTCCTATCTTATTTAAACAGCCAGATATTACAACTTCATATACTGAGGCTGGAAAATCTCTTTGCACCTGTGTTTGCTGTGGGAGATATCCTATATCAATTGATGATAAACCTTCTCCCATTAAAACGCTGCCTTCAATTGGAGGAATTAAGCCTAGTATAGTTTTCATTAAAGTGCTTTTTCCAGCACCATTTTCGCCAACAATACAAACATAAGTCCCCAAAGATATTTCTAAATTGATATCTTTGTGCAAAGAATTATTATTATACCCCACTGAAAGATTTTTTAAAGTAATCTTCATTTTTTAATTATCCTTTTCGCAATATTTATAACTTTTAATTATTCACCTAAAGCTATTTTTATAATTTCTAGATTATCCTTCATATAATTATAATATGAAGCACCATTATCAATATCTTCCTGTGATACTGATTGTATAGAATTTAAAACTAATATTTCGCTATCTTTATCTTCACTATTGCTATTAATAGTTGCCGCTAATTCTTCTAGCCCATTATCAAGAACTAAAATTGTGTTTATATCAAATTCATTAACCTTTTCTGTTAAAAATGTAACTGTTTCAATAGTTGCCTCTGTTTCAGCAGAGCACCCTTGGAATGCTGCATAATAATTAACATCATAGTCATTCATCATATATAAAAACGGGAATCTATCTGCAAAAACTATAGTATCTCTATCTGCATTTGAGATAATTTCTTCATATTGAGCATCTAAATCTTCTAAAGTTTTTATATAGTTTTCTGCATTTTCTGCATATATATCTGCATTTTCTGCATCTAACATTGAAATTTCATCCGCTAAAATGCCACAAAGTGTTATTGCATTATCTAATGATAACCAAATATGTTCATCTTCATGCGCTGCATGCTCTTCATCATGTGCATGTTCGTCTTCGTG
>CAYJEK010000005.1:0-42826 GCA_964369205.1 uncultured Oscillospiraceae bacterium
AATGCAGAGCCTATTGCTGAATGGTTTGATATTATGCTTCTTGGTGAGGGAGAATATCACACAGTGGAAGTCTGTAATGTTTATAGTGAGTGTAAAAAGAAAGGCTTATCAAAAATTGAAACATTAAAAAAACTTAGCAAAATAGAAGGTGTGTATGTGCCATCATTTTATGAAGTAGAATATAATGAAGATAATACAGTTAAAGAGATAAAAGCTTTAAATGATGCTCCTATGCCTTGCTCCAAAGCTATTATTAAAGACTTTAAAAATCTTCCAATGCCAACAGAGTTTGTAGTGCCTATAATAGGTGCAGTTCATGATAGGGCGATGGTTGAAGTTTTAAGAGGCTGTGTAAGGGGCTGTCGTTTTTGTCAAGCAGGATTTATTTATAGACCTTTTAGAGAAAGAGATATTGATTTAATCAATGCAGGCGCAACAGAACTATGTAAAAACACTGGCTATGATGAAATATCACTATCTTCTTTATCAACTAGCGACCATCCACATTTAGAAGAATTAATTGATGATTTATTAGTGTGGACTGAGGAAGAAAAAGTTAATATTTCACTCCCTTCATTAAGAATTGATAATTTTTCAGAAAGTTTAATTGAGAAAACTCAAAGAGTTCGCCAAAGTGGGCTGACATTTGCTCCAGAAGCTGGAACTCAAAGACTTCGTGATATTATAAATAAAAACATAGAGGAAGCAGAAATTGAAAAAACTTGTCGCTTAGCATTTGAAAAAGGATATTCAAGCGTTAAATTGTATTTCATGATGGGACTTCCGGGCGAGAGTATGGAAGACATTAAAGGAATATATGACACTGCAAATAATATAATAGCCTTATATTATTCCCTAGGTGATAAGGTTAAGGGCAGGGGTGTTACAATTTCAATTAGTGTTGCTTGCTTTGTTCCAAAACCTTTTACACCATTTCAATTTTTTGGACAAGATAGCATGGAAACTTTAAAAGAAAAGCAAAAATATCTATTAGAATTAGTAAATAATAATAGAAGAATGAAATTAAGCTATCATGATGCAGATGTAAGTTTTATTGAAGCTGTTTTTGCAAGAGGTGATAGACGTCAATCAGAAGTTATTATAAAAGCGTATGAAAAAGGCTGTATATTTGATAGCTGGTATGAAACTTTTAAACCACAAGTTTGGGCGCAAACGTTTGAAGAATGTGGATTAGATATGCATTTTTATGCTAATAGACATAGAAATTACGAAGAAATTACTCCTTGGGAACATATTAATTATGGGCCAACTAAAAACTTTTTAATTTCTGAACATAAAAAATCAGTTGAAGCTATCACAACAAAGCCTTGTAATTTAGAGTGCTTTAATTGTGGAGCGAATAAAATACTAGGAAGGGCGTGCTTTTAATGTATACAATTAGATTAAATTTTAATAAAGTTGGCCTTAGTGTTTATTTTTCTCAACTTGATTTACAAAGAGTTATGGCAAGAGCATTAAGAAAATCAGGTCTTCCAGTTTGGTTTTCACAAGGATTTAATCCTCATATTTATATGACTTTCACATTGCCTTTATCTTTAGGGCATGAAAGTGTTTGTGAAAGTGTAGATTTTAGATTAACTGAGGAAATGGCATTTGAAGACGTTAAAAATGCATTAGAAAACACGCTTCCATCTGGAATTGAAGTTGTGAGTGTTACAAATGTTAATTACGATGCAAGAACAATAGCATTTGCAAAATATTCTCTAACAATTTTTGGAGATGCTAAAGAAATAAAAACTGCGATAGATACTTATAATAATTCAAGCGAAGTTTTAATGGAAAAAAAATCTAAAAAGAAGATAAACACAGTTAATATTAAAGAATTCATAAAAGATATAAAAATAGAAAGCGAAGATGAAAAAAGCGTTACTGTAACAGGGATATTCTCAGCAGGAGTAATAATGAATTTAAACCCAAATCTATTTTTAAATCATCTTGAAAGCATTAGTAATATTAAAACTTTCCAAACAAAAGTGCTAAGAGAAGAACTTTTAGATAAGGATATGAAAATTTTGCAAAAAAACACTTGCAATTTTAATTAAGCTGTGGTATTATATTTAGGCGTTAGTATCTGCCGAGCCATCGGTAGGGTTAATGTATAAACAAAACATTAAGCGGATAGTCCTCTGTCAATATTAATTATTGAGTATGAACATCTGTAAAACAAAATGGAGGAAAAAATAATGGACGCAATTAAAATTATGACACAAGGCATGATCAAAGAAGAAAAACCAGTTGTAAACGTTGGTGATACTGTTAAAGTTCATGTTAGAATCAAAGAAGGCGAAAAAGAAAGAGTTCAAACTTTTGAAGGAACTGTTATCGCTAAAAAACACGGTGGAATTCAAGAAACATTTACAGTAAGAAGAACATCTTACGGTGTTGGTGTTGAAAGAGTTTTCCCAATTAACTCACCATTCGTAGAAAAAGTTGAAATCGTACGTCACGGACGTGTTCGTCGTGCTAAACTATTCTATCTAAGAGACCGTGTTGGTAAATCTGCAAAAGTTAAAGAAAGAATTAGAAGATAATTTTTTTAAAAGTATACCACTTTACTTGTATAGTAAGGTGGTATTTTTTTATTTCAAAAAATTTATCTAAAAAATTTTAACTAAACTATTGCAATTATGAATAAACTGTGATAGAATAAAAATCGTTCTTTTGAACAAATGAAAATATTTTCAAAAAAAATGACCATTTAGCTAAGGCCATACGGACAGCCGGTCAATGCCGAACCATGATATGGTGGCATTATGCCATCTTATTGATTCATAAAGTTTTACTTTATGACAAATAGCAGTGATTTATAAAAAAACACTATTTGCAAGCCAAAATGAATTTGGCTGTCAATAAGAGTAGTAAAAGCATTTTTTGTTATATAGACTCGATAATGACAATAAGGCATTTATGCCTTTTTTAAACGCAGGTGTTTTCACCTGTGTTTTTTTGTAAGTTTTAAATTACAGATTGTTTATTTTAGGAGGAAAGAAATTGAAAAGAAAATTATTATCTATTTTATTAATAGGGGCTTTATCTCTATCATTAGCTAGCTGTGCAAGCGAAGAGACAAGTGAAAACACTCAAAACACTACTCTTCTTGTATCAGAAGCTGCAAAATTAGAGTATGAAAGCTATATTAATTCAGCGAGTGCACAATTTGGATACGATGTTGCATATGAGCTTAGTGAAAATCCAGAATACTGGAATTCAGATATAGGCGGGCGAACATCAGGAAGTGAAGCAGAACATAAAGCTGCTGATTATCTTGAAGGTGTTATGATTGAAATGGGACTTGAAGATGTTCAAAAAGTTGCAGCTGATGTAGATACTTGGCAGCAAAATGGAGCAAAGCTTACTATTGATGGAAAAGATTATGTTGTTTCATCATATGCATCTTCAGGAACTAGTGAAGATGGGATAACTGCCGAAATTGTATACTTAAATCAAGGTACAATGTGGGATTATGAAGGCCTTGATGTAGAAGGTAAGATAGTTTTAATTGATATTAATATGAGGGAAAACTGGTGGATTACATATCCTATGCTGGAAGCAGAATTTCAAGGTGCAGCAGCTATTATAAATGCAAGCACTGGTGGTTATTCTCAAATAGCAGATGATGCACTTAATAATCAAGATATATGCGCACCAATTAGCATACCATCTGTAAGTATAGGTGTTAAAGATTCATTAGAAATTCAAGAAAAAATTGCGAATGGCACTACTATGGCAACATTAGTTGTGGATAATATCGTTGAAGAAGGCGGCACAACATATAATGTTATCGGTAGAATTAAAGGAAAAAGCAGTGAAAATCAAATTATAGTTGGTGCACACTATGATATGTATTTTAAAGGCTTTCAGGATGATAGCATAGCAATAGGTCTTTCGCTTGCAATGGCAAAAGGTATGATAGATTCAGGCTTTGTTCCAGAAAATGATATTGTTTTTGTTATGCACGGAGCAGAGGAATGGGGCTCAATAGGAACACAATTCGACTGGACAGTTGGAGCTTGGGAAATGGTTAACACTGTTTACCCAGAATGGACAGATAAAACTCTAGCATTCATAAACTTTGAACTGCCAGCTTATGCATTTGGAACAAGCACAAGTACAGCCTCAGCACCAGAAATGTTTTCAATGATAGAATATTTCACAAACACATATGAATTAACTCCAAACCCTCTAGAAGTATTCCCAGATGGAGTAAATACAGAAGGTACAGCAACATATACTTATTCTGATGATTTTTCATATTATATAGCAGGCATACCATCAACTGTTAATGGAACAGTAACGGCTGATAGTGTTAAAGCAGGTAGTGATTTTATGGTGAATTATTATCATTCAAATTACGATACATATGAAACATACGATGAAGAAGTAATGAAATTTAACTTAGATTACTATGGTGCATTAGCAATGTTTATAGATTCACAGCCTGCATTATATCTGGATTTTACAGCTCAATATGATAGAATATTAGCTAGTATTAATGAAGAAATAATGACAAATTCAGGTGCTGATATTGCTTCTTACACAGCAGTATTAGAAGAATTAAACACAACTGCAACACTAATGAAAGAAAAAGTAGAACAAGTGAATGCAGATTATAACACGGCTGTTATAAATAATGACACACAGGCAATGGATGAATTATGGGCAGAAGGCAAGGAATTAACAGCGCAAAACCTTGCAGCATTTAAATTCGCGCAAGATGCACTTTTAAGCTTAATGTATGAAAAACCAATAGTTCCACACGAAGGCCCGCAAATAAATATTGAATTAATGCAAGAAATTGTTGTATTACTTGAAAATGGCGAAGGTGATGTAGCTGCTGATGAATATGTATGGCAGGTTAATAATGTTTTTGAATGGTATGCAATGTATTTCTCAGAAGAAGTAATAGATATTCAAAATGAAATGATTTGGGGCGAAGATAATCAAGATAATTTATACTGGGGCACTAACAAAGGGTTTGTTAAAGCTGAGGTAGAAGAAGCTACAAGAAGCCTTATGACAAAATATGGCCTAGAAAACCAAGATTATACAGCTGAAATTGAAATTTACAACGAAGAAATTGTAAACCAAGCAGAAATCTTAAAAGATTTAGCTGATAAAGAAATAGAAGATATGAATACATTAATCGAGCTTCTAACTTTAAATAACTAATAAAAATATAAAAGAACTACTTTTTTAGTAGTTCTTTTATTTATAATAAAGAATATTTAAATAAATTTGCCCTATATCGTATTTTGTGATATAATTTAATATATTATGTTTAAATAGAATTGGATAATAAAATCATAATAAGAATGGAGCTTTTTATGAAAACGATATATGAAATAATAGAAACAATTTGTATAGCCTTTGTTTTAATAGCAGGGCTTGTAATGCTTGGTATTCGTCCTGTATCAGTAGATGGTATTTCAATGGATAATACCTTAACGGACAATGATAGATTAATAGTATCAAACTTTTTTTACACTCCAGAAAAAGGAGATGTAGTTGTAATAGATCAAAACACAGTTTTTGAAAAACCTATTATAAAAAGAGTTATCGCTGTAGGTGGAGATACTATAAAAATTGATTATTCAACTGGCGATGTCTATGTTAATGATGAAATGTTAAATGAAGAATATATATTAGAAAAAATAAATGTTACTAATAAAGAGAATTTAGAATTAACAGTTCCAGAAGGACATGTTTTTGTTATGGGTGATAATAGGAATAACTCAGATGATTCAAGAATAGAAGAACTTGGAACAATTGAGTATGAATTAATTTTAGGAGAGGTTGTTTTAAGGATATTTCCTTTTGAATCTTTTGGTGAGGTAGAATAAATGAGTGAGAATTTTAATGATTTAGATAATTTTAATGTGAATTCAAAAAGTATACACTGGTTTCCAGGGCATATGATGAAAACATTAAGATTAATGGATAAAGAAATAAAAAATATAGATGTCGTTATAGTTTTATTAGATGCTAGAATTCCATATTCTAGCCAAAATCCTGAAATAGATGAAATAATAAAAAATAAACCTAAAATTTATATTTTAAATAAAGCAGATTTAGCAGATGCAAATATTACTAAAGAGTGGATAAAGTATTTTAAAAGTAAGGGTATGGGAGCTATATCTCTAAATTCAAAAACGGGAAAAAACTTTTCAAATATTAAAAAGCAAATAGATGAAGAATTAAAAGAATTAATCGAAAGACGAACTTTAAGAGGTATAGAAGCAACTAAAATTCGTGCGATGATGGTGGGTGTGCCAAACGTTGGAAAATCCACTTTTATTAATAGTATAGCAGGGACTCAAAGAGCCAAAGCACAAGACAGACCAGGTGTAACAAGGGGTAAACAATGGATAACTGTTGAAGGATATGATTTACTTGATATGCCAGGTGTTCTTTGGAGAAAATTTGAAAATCAGCACGTTGCAGCAAACCTTGCTTTTATAGGCTCTATTAAAGATGATGTTTTGGATTTAGAAACTATTGCTGTTTATTTAATTGAACAATTAGTGAAAATTAATAAAGAAGCTTTAAAAGAGAGATATAAATTAAATGATGAAGATTTAGAGCTTACAGCATTTGAAATTCTAGCTAAAATTGCAAGAAAAAGAGGAATGCTTATTAAAGGCGGCGAGGAAGACACAGAAAGAGCGGCAATTATGCTTTGTGATGAATTTAGAGCGTCTAAAATAGGCAAAGTAACTCTTGAAAGGCCAGAAGACAATGTGTAGTGAGTTATATTTATATGATGAAAAATTAAGAGAAGAATATAAATTAATAGCAGGAGTTGATGAAGCAGGAAGAGGGCCATTATGCGGGCCTGTAGCTTGTGCTAGTGTTATTTTAAAGCCTCAGTATAAGGGTGAGGGTATCAACGATTCTAAAAAATTAACTGAAAAGAAAAGAGAAGCCCTTTTTAGTGAAATAATAGAAAACTGTATTAGTTATAGTATTGTTTTAATTGACGAAAAAACTATTGATGAAAAAAATATATTAAATGCCACTCTTTTTGGCATGCAAAAAAGTGTAAAGGAATTAAACTTTACACCTGACTTAGTGCTTATAGATGGAAATAAAGTTCCAAAAGAGATAGAAGATATATCAGTGAGCATTATTAAAGGGGATGCAAATAGCCTTTCTATTGCAGCCGCATCTATTTTAGCAAAAGTAACAAGAGATAGATATATAATAGAAATTGCAAAAGATTATCCAGAATATAATTTGGAAAAACATAAAGGATATGGAACAAAAAATCATTATGAGGCTTTAGAGAAATATGGTGTTCCTCATTTTTATAGAAAAACTTTTTTAAAAAAGAGAAGTGATTTAAAATGGATAAACAAGTAATCGGAAGAATAGGCGAGCAGAAAGCTTTAAAATGGTATACCGATAGAAAATATAAATTGTTATCAATGAATTATAAATCAAGATTTGGTGAAATAGATATTATTGCTAAAATAAAAAATACTGTTGTTTTTATAGAAGTAAAAACACGCAGTAATGATAAATTTTCAAAAGCTAGTGATGCTGTTGATTTTAAAAAAAGAGAAAAAATTAAAAAAACAGCATTAATGTATATTTCAAGTAATGATTTAAATGATGAATTTATTAGATTTGATGTTGCCGAAGTTTATTATAAGGATAATGAATACGATATTAATATTATAGAAGATGCATTTCAATAAAAAATCAGCTAATTTTTAAAATTAGCTGATTTTATTATTTATTATTAGCAATTTGCTTTTTTATCAAAGCTATGATAATTAGTATAAAAGATATTATGCACATTGGTATTGCAGTGAGGTAATATAAGCTAGATAAAAACATACTATGTGGTGAAGTTAAGTTAATTAAGAAGAAGTTATAAATTAAAATGTATACAAAGGATGTTGAAAATAGACTTAATAAAACAAAATGAAATTTTTTCATATATAATAGCTCCTACCTTTCTCAAAATAATAATAAACTAAATTCAAACTTATTTATACATTAAAATATTAACTATATGTAAAAAAATATGAATAATAATTATAGATTTTAATTTATGAATAATGTATAATAAAAAAATAAGAATAAATAAAAAAGGAATAAGGGATAATGATTATAAATTTAGCTATTTGCGATGATGAAGATATACAAATTGAATACTTAAAAAAACTAATTTATTCTTTTGAAAAAGAAAATAAATTAAATATTAATATTAAATCATTTAATTCCTCAGAAAGCTTTTTATTTTATTATGAGGAAGATAAAAATTTTGATATTTTACTATTAGATATTGAAATGGGTAAAATAAATGGGATAGATTTAGCTAAAAATATAAGAAAAGAAAATGAAAATATTCAAATAGTTTTTATAACGGGATTTTATGATTTTATAAGTGAGGGGTATGATGTTAATGCACTTCACTATCTTTTAAAACCAGTTGAAAAACAAAAATTATTTAGTGTTTTAAATAAGGCTATAAAACTAGTGAATAAAACCGAAACCCCTTTAATATTTAAAATAGGAAACGAAAGTGTTTTAGTAAATAAAAACGATATTTTATTTATAGAGGCAATGGCTCATAATTCCAAGATAAATTTAATGAATGGAGAAATAATTACTGTTAATGAAAAAATTTCAAGCCTTGAAAATACTCTAGGGGATGAATTTATAAAATGCCATCGCTCATATATTGCATCAATTAAAAATATTAAAAAAATAAGTAAAACTAATATAATTTTTGATAATGATAAAGAAGTGCCTATATCAAGAAATCTATATAATACTTCTCATAAAGCATTCATTTCTTATTTTTTAAAAGAGGATAATTAAAATGAGTATACTAGATAAAATATTTCAAAAAATGGTTGACAAAAGGATAGCAGAATATCAAAACACTTTAATTGAAAATCATTATAATGAAGTGGAGAATATATATAATCAAATGAGAGGCTGGAGACATGATTATCATAATCATATTCAGGCTCTAATTGCTTTAACTGATGAGAATAACACTGAGATTAAAAAATATCTTTTAAATTTAAATGATGATTTAACAAAGGTTGACTATATTTTAAAAACAGGAAATATTATGGTTGATGCTATATTAAATAGCAAAATTTCTCTTGCTACATCAAAAGAAATTTATGTTAATGCAAAAGCTAATGTTCCAAAAAATATTAAAATATTAGATATTGATTTATGTGTTATAATTGGAAATTTAATTGATAATGCTATAACTGCCTCCTTAAATCTTGATAAAGAAGATAGAATAATTAGAATTTTTATTGGAGTATTAAAAAATCAATTATACATATCAATAGCAAATTCTACTTCTAATAATATAATAAAAGAAGGAGCAAAATACATCTCAACTAAAAATGAAATGAATCACGGATTTGGCATTTTAAGAGTTGATAAAATTGTAGAAAAATATAGTGGGTACATAAATAGGCAACATGAAGAGGATTTCTTTGTTACCGAAATTTTATTACCACTCGTGTAAAAATTAATACCATTCATTCAAAATATAACATAGATAATTTTATTTATGTTATATTTTTATTAGAAAGTAGGTGAAGGCAATGAAAGAAAATAAAAGATATTCCTTGTTTAGTAATATTAATTTTATGCAAAAAAGAATATTAAGAGAAAATAAAATAAATATTCTAGCAATTTTAATTTTGCCACCAATTACAGTGCTAGCATCGTTTTTATCAATTTACTTATCAAGTGAAGTTGTTTTATTAATAGAGAATAATAGCGCTGGAAATGAACTTATAAAAATAATAGGCTATATAAGCTTTACTATTATAGCAGTTAAAATTATTCAGCTAGTATTAACTGTTTTTATAGAAGGGTTTATGCTTGTTGTTGATATACAGCTGGGTAATGAAATTATAAAGGAATTTATTTATAAAGATTATGAATTAGCCGAAAGTAAAAAAGGGCTAGATATGTTTATAAAAGCACTTTCGAATACTGGAAGCGATGCAAGCGCAACGAGGGATATAGGAAAAAATATAACTAATATACTAACGAATATAATTGGAGTTATTTCATACACGGCTATTCTATATAATTTTAATATAAATATAGTGTTTATTATAAGTGTTACCACTTTCATATCATATTTTATATTAAAAAAAACAGCAAATTGGCTGTATGAAAATAAAGATAATTGGCAAACAGCAGATAGGAAAATTAAATATATTTTTAAAGTGATGGGCGATTTTTCATATGCTAAGGATTTGAGGATTTATGGGCTATTTGAGTGGCTACAAGATATGTTTAATATAAGCTTTACAGAAAGGCTTAATTGGGTTAAAAAAGAAAAATTATATAATTTTAAAAATGAATTTTTAGTAGCAATAATTTCATTAATAAGAGATGTTGTATCATATGGGATTTTAGTATATGTTTTAATACAGAATAATTTAAAAGCATCAGATTTTATTTTCTACTTTGGCATAATTGGAGGTTTTTCAACCTTTTTATCTAATATAATGAATGAATTTAATAAATTATATGGGTATAGTTTAAATATAAATGAAATAAGAGAATATTTTGATTATAAAATTATAAATACTGTAAAAAGTGAAGATGTTCCTAATGAAACATTTTCTATTGAATTTAAAAATGTTTATTATAAACATAAAGGCAGCGATGAGTATACTATTAAAAATTTAAGCTTTAAAATAGAAAAGGGTGAGAAATTAGCTATTGTTGGAATTAATGGAGCAGGAAAAACTACTATAGTTAAACTAATTTGTAGATTATACACTCCTACAAGTGGAGAAATATTAATAAATGGAATTAATATAAATAAATTTGATTTAAAAGAATATTTAAGTTTATTTTCAGTTGTATTTCAAGATATAGTTTTACTCCCTTGTTCAATAAAAGAAAATATAGTTTCAGATTTAGAAAATATAAACGATGAAAATCTTTCTAGTACAATAAAATTATCGGGATTTCAAGAAAAAATATATTCTCTAAAAAATGGGATAAATACAAATTTAATAAAAACTGTAAATAGTGATGGAATTGAATTGTCAGGTGGTGAAATACAAAAGCTTGCACTTGCAAGAGCATTATATAAAGCTGGAAAAGCGCTTATTTTAGATGAGCCAACGGCAGCACTTGATCCTATAGCTGAAAGCCAAATATATAATGATTATAATAAAATGAGTAAAAATCACACCTCGGTTTTTATTTCTCATAGATTAGCAAGCACTAGGTTTTGCGATAGAATTTTAATGATAGAAGGCGGGGAAATAATAGAAGAAGGCTCTCACGATTTTTTAATTAATAAAAATGGAAAATATGCATATATGTATGAGGTGCAAAGCCATTATTATAAAAATAATCAGAGTGAAAAAGCGGAAATTTTTGAAAGGAATGATTATTAATATGAATTATAATGAAAAATTAAAGCTCACTATTAGAGGCTATAAACTTATACATAAATTAATTCCAAATTTAATCCCCTCGGCTATTTTACTAGGAATTTTTCGTGCCGCACTACCTTTTGTAAATATAATAATGTCTGCAAACATTATAAATGCAATAGCAAAAAGTGATGATTTTAATCATATAATGTTTTTAGCTATATTAACAGCCTTTTTAAATGTTTTAATAGCTATTATTTCTAGTTTACTTCAAAAATGGTTTGAATATAATGAAAGTAAATCCAGAATATTATATAATAAACTGATTAAAGACAAACTTAAAGAGCTAGATTATGAATTAATAGAAGATAAAGACACTCACGTAGAGGTAGAAAAAATACGTATGTATAATGATTCTTTGGGTGCAGGACTTAGAAAGCTTGTATATGTTTGTAATAGTTTGGATAGTGTTTTTAAAATAATATATTCAGTAGTTTTAATAGGTTCGATTTTTACTTCTCATCATTTAATTGATGCAAGGGATTTTGAATTTATATTTTCTCCACTTGCCACAATAGGTATAATAGGTTTAGTTATAGTAAACACAATAGTTTTAATTAGGAGTCAAAAAAATAATGCAGAAAAAATGTATTTAGTTAATGAAGAAGTAGCGCCTATGAATCAAATATATCATTACTATTTTAATAATATTTTAACTTATAATGCATTAAAAGACATTAAGCTAAATAATTTGGATAAATCAATAACTAAAGAGCTTAGTAAAATAGAAGATTTAACAATTTATTTTTCAAAAACTTTAACTATTCATCAATCTAAAATAGGATTGATAGTTAATGTAGTAAACATTATTGTTACAGCTATATTTTATATATTTGTGGGGCTAAAGGCTTTGTTTGGTGCATTTTCAATAGGCAGTATAGTTCAATATGTGGGAGTATTAATCCAGTTTAATGAAGGGATTTCAAAGTTTACCACGATATTTTCTTTTATAGATACTAATGCACCACCATTAAAAACTTTATTTATGTTTTTAGATAAACCAAATGTAAAATATAACGGCACACTCCCAGTTGAAAAAAGAGTTTTTTGTGATGATGGCGATAATGAATATGAAGTAGAATTTAAAAATGTCAGCTTTAAATATCCTAAAAGTGATAATTTTGCTTTAAAAAATATTAATTTAAAGATTAATATAGGAAAAAAACTAGCTGTAGTTGGAATGAATGGTAGTGGAAAAACAACTTTAATAAAATTATTATGTAGATTATATGATCCAACAGAAGGCGAAATAACTTTAAATGGAGTTAATATTAAAAAATACGATTATGAAGAATATATGAGTATTTTTGCTGTAGTTTTTCAAGATTTTAAATTATTTTCATTTAATATTGCTCAAAATGTTGCAGGAAGTGTTAATTATAATGAGGAAATGGTGAATAATGCATTATCTGATATTTCTATGCTGGAAAGAGTAAATGAGATGGACAATAAAATACAAACTCATTTATATAAAGATTTTAAAGAAGATGGAATTGAAATATCAGGAGGAGAAGCTCAAAAAATTGCATTTGCAAGAGCTTTATATAAAAAAGCTCCTTTTATAATTTTAGATGAGCCAACGGCAGCACTTGATCCAATTATGGAGTATGAAATTTACTCAAATTTTAATGAATTAGTTAAAGATAAAACAACCATTTATATATCACACAGACTTTCAAGTTGCAAATTCTGCGATGAAATAGTAGTTTTTAATAACGGAGAAATAGTTCAAAAAGGAAATCACGAAACATTAATTTTAGAAAAAGATAAAAAATATCAAGAACTTTGGAATGCACAGGCTAAGTATTATACTTAAAATAAAAAAATGTTCGCTTTTTATAGCGAACATTTTTTATTTATCAGTGAAATTCCAGCAATAGTCATCTATGATTTTATTATATAATTTAAAAATTAAATATATTAGTGTAATTAAAGATATTGTATATATAAAAGAATAAATTTTGCCTTTAGAAAAAAAGGAAATTAAATTTATAAAAGGATAAACTGTTATTAAATCTATATTGAATATACCTATAAAAGAAATAATTAATGGAAATAAAAATAATAAAGAAGATAGAATAAAAACAGTTTGAGTTTTATTTGATTTTAAAGAAATAGCAAAAATTATAAATGAAATAAAAACACTAGTAATAAACCTTGATAAAAATAATAATATAAAAAGGCCTAAAATATCAATGAAACTAGGCAAAAAATAAAACTCAGGTATAGATTTTGCAGCAAAAAATATACCACTAGTTCCAAAATCTATGCTCATTTTTATAAATGGAATTAAAACTGATACACTAGCTATAATAAAACAAATAAATAGTGAAATATAAAGTTTAGTTTTTACTGTTATATCTTTTCCAAGAGGTGATGAATATAATAATCTATAAACACCACTATTTTTTTCCATTGTGAAATATTTAGAAAAAAGAAGGATAATTGAAGAGGTGATTAATATAGATAAAGAATAATTTTTTTCTGTGTTTGTATGCGGAATATTAAAAAAATCTTTGTAGCCAGTATCGTAGATAAAGCTTGCACCATCTGTGCTTTTTACATATTCAGCTAAAGTGTGTATTTTAAAATATATATTATAATCAGTATAATAATCATAATTTATAGAGCTTGATGGAGTATTACTATTATTAATATTAGCAAGTTCTGATAAATTATTAAATTCATCAGTTATAGCATTATACTTCTCACTAGTGTATTCACCAACAAATGGCTCAAGATAAATTTTATAAGTAGCATCGTTATAGTTTAAATAGACATTAGAGTTAAAAGTGATATAACTAATACTTAAAATTAAAGCTGATATAATTATTAAGCCATAATTATTAATTAGTAGTTTGTAAATTTCTGTTTTTAAAATAGTGGTACCTTTTGATTTTGAAAAAAAACTAATAAAGGGCAAATTATCGTTATTAAAATTAAAATTAGATTTTATAAAACTAATTAAATAAATTATTAAAAATAAAAAAAAGAAAAATATAATTGAAATAAAAACAATATTTATAACACTAACAGGATTATCAAAATAATTTAAATTAACATAGTTATTTAAATAATCATTAACATAAATTCCGCTAATAGGATTAAAATATCTAAAAAAATTATATTTGTTGGTGTGTTGTATATAATTTCTAATTAATAGCGATATAAAAGGGATAGATAATATAAGAATCGATGCTTTTAGTATATTCTTTGAAATTATCATACAAAAAAGTGAAAATATTGAAATTAAAAAAATTGAGATGAACTTGAAAAATATAAATAAAAAAAGATAAGTAAAAATATTTATTTTTAAAACACTTTGATTAAAAAAAGAAATCGACTGTATGGAAACGGATAAATCAATATTCCCATAAGTGATAATAGAAAAAATAATGATAGATACATATATTAATACACTAATAACTAGTGTTGTAATAAAAAGAGCTGATATCTTACTAAAAGCCGTTTTAAATCTTCCATTTTTAGTATTTAATATTATTTTCATCATACCAGAATCTTTTTCAGATTGGATTAGAATAAAAGCTGTATAAATAGAAAATAGAATAATTATAATATCACTTATAAAAAATTCAGTTAATATAAAAAGTGGTTTTGATATTTGGTAGGATACATCAATATTTTCTAAATTTTTGTATTTTTCATTTATAGACATAGTGTTTTTATATTCAAAACTATCCTTGTTTTGAAATATAGAAATAGAAGATAGTTTTTGAGTTTGCTCACTAATATTATCTAAAAAATCATCATAAGAGGAAACAATACTAAAATCGGTATATATTTCATATAAAAATAAAAGCTCACTTTCAAGATTATCAGTATATAAAATATAGCTGTTTTCTTCTAAAGGATTTATAAAATTATCTTCATTATTGAGAATTAAATCAGTGTGTGCGAATGTAAGATTTTGAATATATTCGATATTATTTTCATAACCATTTAAAGTTTCAAAATCTAAGATATTTATATTTTCACTTTGCCATAAAAAATAAAAGGATTCTATTTTTTCATCTAGAAATATTTCAATTTCTTTAGTGTTCATATCCTTTATATCATTTTCGAATTCTCTATAAGCAGATTTTGTAGTGTCGCTTTGAGTATAAATCCAGAATATAAATAAGTTAATAATTATAAAAGAAAAGAAATATAAAATAAACCCTTTAGTTTTTAATAATTTTTTTAATTCATTAAAAACAAGCATTAAGAATCCTCACTTTCAAATATTTTAAGATATACAGTTTCTAAATTGGTTTTTGGGGCATACTTTTCTATTAAAGAATCAACACTCGCTTTATCTATAATTTCTCCATCTTTTAATAAGATAATTTCATCAGCAATATTCTCTATATCAGAAACAACGTGGGTTGCAAAGATTATAATAGCTTCTTTTGATTTGTCTTTTATTATTTTTTTTAAGTTCACTCTTTCCTTTGGATCAAGACCAACAGTTGGCTCGTCTAATATAAGTATTTCAGGAGTGCCTAAAAATGCATTAGCTAAAAGAAGTCTTTGCTTCATTCCAGCAGAATACGAAGATATTTTTTTATCTAATAGTTTTTCAATATTAACAGCTTTAGCAGAAGATAAAACTTCTGCTAAAGCATTTTCTTTTTTTATATCTTTTAAAGCACACATATATTTTAAAAAATCTCTACCTGTAAAATTTTCATATAAAGCTTGTTGTTGTGGCATAAATCCTAAAACTTTTCTAAATTTATCATTTAGTTTTCTTGTAGTTTTATTATTATATAAAATTTTACCCTCAGTTTGATTAAGAGTGCCTGTAATAATGTTAATTAAAGTTGATTTGCCAGCACCATTTTCACCAAGAATTGCATATAAACCAGGTGTTAAAACTAAATTTAAATCTTTTAAAGCGGTGAATTTAGATTTATTAAAAATCTTATTAACTGTATAAATTTTAGATAAATTTTGTATTTCAAGTGTATTTACATTATTATAAACCATAAAAATCTCTCATTCTATTTTGAAAATTTTTCATCTAAAGTAGATGAATTAAAAACTCTGTAGTTTTCAATATTATTAAAATAATCTTCTTTTGAAATTAAAGCTGTATGAGGATAAACCCCTTGTGCATAAGAAACATTGCTATCATCATAAATAACGAGTAAATCATCACCATAATCAGTTAGTACTTCTACAGAATAATTAAATCCATCACCGCCAAATTCTTCGCTATGATAAGTGAGTGTTACGTCGGTTATTTCGCCAGTTTCTAAATTTAAGTATCTATTATATGAGCTTTCTTCATTAACAGAATAGCCTACTGATAAATAGCCATCTACAATGAAACTTAAATTTGACTCAGCACCTTCCATTGAAAAATCTTGAATAGTTGTTTTTTCTTTAGTGGATATATTAACCTTTGTTATAACATCACTTGAGTATGGCTCATAAAAATAATAGTGATTATCATATAAAACACCGTTGGAATAGCTATTTTCATCTAAAGTTTCGCTATACACTGTGTGAACTTCTCCAGTTAAAACATCTATAGCATCAATAGTGAATTCTCGTGATTCAGGATTTAAAAACATAGTATCTGAATCATTGATATCTCTAAATCCTTCAGGCATTTTATCGTAAACTATATATATTAAATTATCTTCAATATAATAACGTTCGAATCGAATATCAGTTAGTAAAAAAGAATGAAGGGTGGTGGCAGTTTTATCATTTAAATTTAAAGCGATAATTTCTTTTGTTTGTTCTTCATAAGGTGTGGTATTTCTATCTTGTTTAATAAAATATAAATGATTTTCACCAATAGCTAAAGGCTCGATATAGTAATCAATTTCAAAAATTGCTTCTTTATTAGAGCCAGATAAATCCGACTTATAAATAGTTGATTGAGGGTTAGTATCTCGAGTTTTAGTATTCATTGTATATAAGCTATCATTATTATAACTCACTAATATGTTATTAAAATTTGTTGCAGTGCAAGTTTCATCATTATGCTCGCAGTTTGGGCTAGAACATAAAAACACCTGCTGCATAGAAGCAAAATCATTATACACTACATAAGATGTATCATAAACATGTACTAACTGATAAAATCCTTCATTAGAAGCGGCATTTCTAAAATCTAAAAATCCGTAACTAGGAGGAGCTTTTAAATCTGTATCGTAAGCTACATCAGTATTTAAAACTACCTCATTGATATTCTCTTCATTCGGTGTATCTATATTAGAACTACTGCATGCTGTGAGTAAAAAAGAAAAAATAAGAAGTGTTAATAATATTTTTTTCATAAAAGCCTCCTTTAATTAAAATGCTCATTTAATGAGCTTGTATCAAATAAAATGTAATTTGGATTATTATTAAAATAGTCTTCTTTTGAAATTAAAGCTGTTTGATAATATAAATCATCATTACCTCGAACAGGGAATTCATCAATAACAACAAATAAATTATCTCCTAAATCCTTTAAAACTTTTATTTCAAGGGTAAACCCGCCTTTTGAAACAGTTTCATAATTTAGTGTAATATCAATCACGCCACCAGTTTCAATATTAATATGCCTATAATATCTTGCAGTGTTTTCATCATTAACAAATATCATGCTTAAATAACCATCTATCACATTATGCATCTCTATGCGAGGAGCAATATAGTCTGTTTTGTAAATAACACGTTCTTCTTTTGTAGTTAAATTTAACTCTGTTATAGTTGATATGTTTTCATTTTCATTATTTACATAAAAATAATAGTTGTTTTCATATAAAACTCCAAAAGAAGAGTCAAAATTCATATCTTCAAAATATATATTTTTTGTTTCGCCAGTTTTAACATCTATAGCATCTATTGTAAAACCTACAGTTTCAGGGGTAGAAAAAAGGGTGTCGATATTATCAGGATCATAAAATTCAGCTGGAACAGCTCGAAAAGCAATATAAATATAGTTATTTTCTATAAAAATTTTGTGCTGTCTTGAAGTTGACTGATAAAATGAATAAAGGATATTTTCAGACTTATCATTTAAATTTAAGGCCACAATTTCATATAATTGGTCTCTTTTTTCTTCATCAAAAATTGTCCTTTTAAAATAAACATTATTCTCGCCTATAGCTATTAAATCAATATCATCATAAGTTTCATAAAAAAGCTCTCTATTTCCTCCGGATAAATCAGCAAAATAAATATTATTTACAGTGGGAGAGGAAGGCTGATTATTTAAAGAAAAAATTAGCTTTTGATTATCATAATTTATATAAATATTGTCTACCGCAAATTCATATAAACTATTTGTGCTATAGGATGTGCAAGTTTCATCATTATGATTGCAATTAGGGCTTGAGCATAAAAATGTTTGCTGCATTGAACTAAAATCATTATAAAAAATAAAATTTCCTTCTTGAAGTAGTTCTAGTGTGTAAACACCGTCAGCAGTAGGAATTGATTTTGGAAATCCAGGAGACTGAATATCCTTTAAATCAGCATCATAAACTACATCAGTACTCGCAATAGTTTCGCTAAAAGAACTATTTTCACTAGAAGTATCTGTATTAGAACTACTGCAAGCCGTAAGTAAAAAAGAAAAGGCGAGAAGTGCTAGAATTGTTTTTTTCATAAAATCCTCCGTTGTTATTATAAAATTTTAAATTGATATACTGTGATATTATAATAACAAAAAAATTGTCAGTAAACTTGAAACTTGTTACCAACAACTTTGTTTTTGTAATTAATTACATGGTATCATAATAAAAACGCTAAATATATTTTCATTATGTTCTATATCGTATCTTCCATTTAAATTTTCAACACAGGATTTTATAGCTTTAAGTCCTATGCCGTGATTTTTATTATCACTCTTAGTAGATAAAAATTCGTTTCCTTTTTTTAAAACAGAATGAGAATAAGGATTTTTAATTGAAATAATTAAATTCTTTTTATTATATTTTAAAATTAAATTTATATATGGATTTTCAGTATTTAAAGAGGCGAAAATAGCATTATCTAATAAATTAGTTAGAATAGTTGTTAAAGAAGAATTAGAAATACTTAGATGATTAGGAATATTTACTTCTAAATTAAAATTAATATTATGTTTTTTTATTTCTTTGCTTTTAGAGTTTAATATAGCATCAATAACGGTGTTATTAGATAAAATGGATTTACTAGTTTCATCTGTTTTTAAAAGTTTTTTTATATAACTTTTAGCTTCAATTAAGTTTTCACTATCAATTAAACTATTAATACTAGATAAATGGTTTTTTAAATCGTGTCGTATAGAGCTTGAGTTTTTTAAATCATTTTCTAATTGTGTTAAATGATTTTTATAGTCTAATTCTTTTTCCTTTAATTCATTTTGAAGGATTTTAATTTTTTTGCTTTTTATATATAAAATATAAAATAAAATAAATATTATTATTAAAAGTAAAATGGTCATTTAAATTAGTTCCTTTTCAAATTGTAAAAATTTTGAATGAGCAGATTCTTTATAGTTTCTTCCGATATTAAATTCATTCCCATCACTCATTGTTACAGAATCTTTTGTTATTTTTACTATAAAATCATAGTTTATAATAAATGCTCTATGAATACGAATAAATCTATGGTTTTCCACTTTTTTATAAACATCATCGATTTTTGAATAAAACTGCACTTCATCATCAGAAGTAGTTAATATCATTTTTCGATTATCTGAAACAAAATAAAGTATTTCATTAAAAGGTATTTTATATTTTTCCTTTGATATTGTGTAAGAAAAAGAAGAGTTATTTACGTTTGATAATTTTAATGCTAAATTTAAATCTTTTATAATATCATCATTAGTAAATGGCTTTAAAAGGAAATGCATAGGCTGAACGTCAAAAAGGCGCATATAATGCATATCAGTTTTTGAAATAAAAACTATCTTTGTGTGATAATCTTCAAAATAATTTCGTATATTATCACTTAAAATTATTCCGTCCATTTCAGGCATTTCAATATCAAGAAATATTAAATCATATTTATTGCCTTTTTTTAGATAAGAAAATAAATCAGTAGATTTATTAAAAACTTCTACTGATATTTTAACATCAATATTTTTTGAATAATTTAAAATAATATTCTCAATTTGGGTGCAAATTTCTAAAGTGTCATCACAGATGGCTATATTAAACATAAAGTAAAATCCTTTTTAAAATATTTAAATGTATTATACTATAATAATTATAAATTTTGCAAATAAAAAAATCTTGCAGAGGTTTTTCTGCAAGATTTAAAATTATTTTTTTAAAGAATGTGTAAGGCTTACACCTAATATTATAGAGGCGAAAATAACAAAATCAGAACTTAGTATATAATATCCTAGAGAATCTGGAAGTATATTATTTATATCTATTCCAAATATAACAGTTAATAAAGTAGGTAATATAGCTAGAATATAAATAAATATAGGTATTAATGATAAAATAAAAATTAATTTATTATATTTATACTTATTCAAAATATTAATTAGTAGATAAGTGCCAGAAACAATTAAAGCTGGAACTGCTAAAAATGCATATAAATAATCATAGATTAATAAAAAGTAAAGTTCTTTATAATCGCTTAAAAATATATGAAATATTATCATATATATAGATGATAATAGAAAAAGACCAGAAAGAATAATGTTTTTAGTTTTCATAAAAAATCCTCCATAAAATTCCATTTTGTTAATATAATTATACATCAAAAATTATGAAAGTCAATTAATTGTAAAGTAAGAAATCTTCAGGAATATATGTATAAATAATGTTTTCAATATAACTCATACTAAATTTTGCACTCATATTTGAAACGCCGTGAGAAGCTGCTAAATCTTCTGTATAATCCTTTAAAAGATAGTTTCTAATATTGGAATAATTATAATCATAGTGAGTTACAAGTGGTACAAAATATGGGTTTATAATATCAATGGTGTAATTTCCATTTAAATCATATGTTTTTGTTATATCAAATTGAAATAGTCCGCCAATCATATTATTAGAAACAGATTGTGCTGAAACAAAATTCCCAAGAGAATAGCAAACTAAAGTCTCAAAACCAGTTTGGGGATTTACATAATTTTCAACTGTTTGTACAACGTGTGGATGAGTGCCAATAATAACATCTACTCCCATATCATTAAACTGCTTTACTACTTCTAATTGATAAGAATTCACTTCATTAGAATTCTCAGTGCCCCAGTGAATAGAAACGATAACTACATCAGAGTTTTCTTTTGCAATACGAACTTGCTCTCTTACTACATCAAATTCATCTGGACGAATTACATAAGGGCTGTTTTCATCATATATATTAAGTCCATTAGTTGAAAAAGTATAAGCTAAAAATGCCATATTAATATTATTTTTTTTAAGATATTTAATATCAGTAGTATTATCACCGGTGTAAAAACCAGTGTTTATAACATCTTTTGAATTCCAATATTCTAAAGTTTTATAAATTCCATCAACTCCTTTATCATAAGAGTGGTTATTACTTGTTGCTATAACATTAAATCCCATATCAACAACTTTATCACCAAGTTCAAGCGGACTTGAAAACATTGGATAAGTAGAAGGGGCAAGGGGGGTAACTAAGGTTTCTTGATTTATAAATTTAACATCAAAATCTTCAAAATAGTATTCTATATTTTCATACAAATAATCAAAGTCATATCCGCCAGCATCCTCGCTTCTTCTAGCTGCTTGCAGATAAATAGATCCGTGGATTAAATTATCTCCCGCTGCAACAAAACTCACGGTATCCATTGGCTGAATAGTTGGCTCTGGAGTAGGGGTAGGCTCAATTGTTTGTGAAGTATCAATTGCTGTGTTTAAATCAGTTTGAAACAAATATATAAATAGAACAGTAATAGATATAATTCCTAATATTAAAGCCGTTTTAAAATGCTTTTTCATTTATATTTCTCCTCTTTTTAACGTAATATAATAATATTTTACAATTTTTACAAAATAAATACAAGCTATACATTAAATCTCTTGAAAAAAAGAGGTGTTTTTGTTATAATAATAGTTATTGAAAATTTAAGATATTAAAGGAAAATATATAAAAAATGAGTGAAAACCTATTAAATAAAAGTGATTATTTCTTTTTTTTACCAGAAGAATTAATAGCACAAACACCTATGATTCCAAGAGATGAATGTAAGCTTTTATGTGTTGAGAAAAATAAAGAGGAATTTAAGGATAAAAAATTCTTTGAAATTTATGATATGCTAAATAAAGGCGATGTATTAGTTTTAAATAATTCTAAAGTGCTTCCGGCTAGATTATACGGAAAAAAAACAACAGGCGCCGCTTGTGAAATTCTATTATTAAAACAAGTTAAAATAAATGAATGGGAATGCCTTGCAAAGCCAGGTAAAAGGCTAAAAGAGGGAAGTGAAATAGTTTTTGAGAGTCCTGTTTTAAAAGCAAAAATTAATAAAACTCTTGAAAATGGAAATAAGATAATTGAATTTTTTTACACCACTGAAACTCTATATGAAGCTTTAGATATAGTAGGAAAACTTCCACTTCCTCATTATATAACAAAGGAACTTGAAGATAATTCTTTATATCAAACAGAATATGCAAAAATTTTAGGCTCTTCAGCAGCACCAACGGCAGGCCTTCACTTTACAAAGGAATTAATGCAAAAATTAATTGATAAGGGTGTTTTAATAAAATATGTAACCTTGCACGTAGGCCTTGGAACATTTAGGCCTGTTAAAACAGACAATATTTTAGAACACGATATGCACAGTGAATGGTTTAGTATACCAAAAGATACAGCAGATGCTATAAATTTTGCAAAAGAGAATGGAAATAGAGTAATTTCTGTTGGAACAACTAGTACAAGAACTCTAGAAGCTTGCTATAAAGAACATAAAAAAATAATAGAGTGTGAAATGGATACTAAAATTTTTATTTATCCAGGATATGAATTTAAAGTAATAGATGGACTGATAACAAATTTTCATTTGCCAGAAAGTACACTTATTATGCTAGTGAGTGCATTAGCTGGATACAAAACTTGTATGAACGCTTATAATCATGCAGTTTTAGAAAAATATAGGTTTTATAGCTTTGGCGATGCTATGTTTATAATTTAAAAGAGAGATGAAAAGGACAAAACAATAAATGTATAAATTATTAAAATCAAATAACAATGCTAGAAGAGGAGAATTTACAACACCTCACGGAAAAGTGCAAACCCCTGCATTTATGAATGTTGCAACAACAGCAGCGATTAAAGGCGCACTTTCAACACAGGATTTGGAGGATATTCGCTGTCAGGTTATGCTTTGTAATACTTATCATTTGCATTTAAGACCAACAGATGATGTTGTAAAAAAATTAGGTGGTCTTCATAAATTTACTAATTGGCAAAAACCAATTCTTACAGATAGTGGCGGATTTCAAGTTTTTTCTTTATCAAAACTTCGCAAAATTAAAGAAGAGGGTGTATATTTTGCATCTCATATAGATGGCAGAAAAATATTTATGGGACCTGAGGAAAGTATGCAAATTCAATCAAATTTAGCCTCAACTATTGCAATGGCTTTTGATGAATGTGTTGATGCAAGAGCTGAAAAAAAATATGCTGTTGACTCAGTGGCTCTTACAACTAGATGGCTAAAAAGATGCAAAACTGAAATGGACAGGCTAAATTCACTAGAAACTACAATAAACAATAAGCAGATGCTTTTTGGAATTAATCAGGGCTGTATATATGATGATTTAAGAATAAATCATATGAAAGAAATTAGTGAGCTTAATTTAGATGGATATGCAATAGGCGGTCTTGCTGTGGGCGAGACAAAAGAAGAGATGTACCACGTTATATCTGTAGTTGAAGAGCATATGCCAAAGGATAAAATTCGCTATTTAATGGGAGTTGGAACTCCTGGGAATATATTAGAGGCAGTAAAACGTGGTGTTGACATATTCGACTGTGTTATGCCATCAAGAAATGCAAGACACGGACATATAAACACTTGGAATGGTGTTATAAATATTAAAAATGCAAAATATGCCCTTGATGATACTCCAATAGATGAAAATTGCGACTGCCCAGTGTGCAAAACTTATTCAAAAGCATATATTAGACATTTATTTAAAGCAGGTGAAATGCTTGCAATGCGCCTTTGTGTTATGCATAATCTATATTTTTATAATAGATTTATGGAAAAAATAAGGGATAGTATAGATAATGATACTTTTAATGAATTTTATAGTGAAAATGTACTAAAACTAGATACAAGAATTTAACTTGAAATAAAATTTATTTTATGGTATTATCATATATAGACTTAATTTAGGAGGAAAGTAAATGTACTTATTATTAGAAACTGCCACTACAGACGTTACAACTAGCTTAATCTCAACATTTTTACCTATCATTTTGATGTTCGGTGTTATGTATTTAATGCTAATAAGACCACAACAAAAGAAAGAAAAAGCTTTAAAAGAAAAAGTTAATTCTTTAGAAATCGGCGATAATGTTACAACAAATGCTGGAATTGTTGGACGAGTTGTTAGTATGAAAGAAGATACACTAGTTATTGAAAGTTCATCTTCAAGAATCAGAATTAAAAGATGGGCTGTTGCAGATATCGAAAAACTAAAATTAGATTAATTTATTAATCATAAAACCACCTATGTTTGAATAGTATTATACTATAAAACAGGAGGTGGTTTTTTTGTTGCAAAAATTATTAATATCAAAAACTAATACTCAAAAATTAATTATTAAAATACTGCTATCTATATTAGTTTGTGTTATGAGTTTTGGGTTTTTAATAAGCGTTTTCAGTTTAATTATTTTAAGGTTTGATACTCCGCAATACATACTTATTCCAATTACAACAGGAATTTTAATCTTTGCAAGTTTTCTTGATAGCTTTATTTTAGCAAAACTATTTAAAGAAAATGGATTGTTTATAGGGGTATTTGTAAGCTTTGTATTTGTAGTTTTGTTTATAGTCTGTGCAGTTTTATCTGATAGCCTATCTTTTACAAATATATTTTTTACAAAAATTATTTCTATACTTTTAGCCGGAACACTTGGCGGTATAGCAGGAGTTAGTTTATAAAAAAACGAAGATAAAATAAGGAATAAATTAAAATGAAGATAAAGAAAAAAACGATAAGAAATCAAACAAAGCTTGAAAAAATTCTTTTAGCAGTGATATCAGTTTATATTTTAGGTATTATAGTTGGATGCATAATAATGTGTATAGATAAAGAGAGTTCTAATTTTTTATTAACTATACTAAAAAATTCTGCATATGTTTTAGTGAATGAAAGTATAAGTGTTTTTAGTGTAGTAAAATATTTTATAAATGATGCAGTGTTTTTCTTACTAATTTTTTTATTAAAATATTCAGGAATATTAAAAAATTCCGTTAGCTGTATTCCTTTATTTTTAGGAATAAAAAATGCCATACGATATTGTATGGCAAATATAAGTGGGATAAATCTAATTAATATTTTAATAAATTTTGCTGTAAGAGACACTGCAATTAGTTTTTTATTAATTTTATATTGCGCCGCTGTAATGAGCGAAATAATTAAAAAAAGAGATGATATAAAATATGATACACAGATATTTTTAGCATATATTAGTGCAGTTTTATTTGTTTATATAATTGATAGTGGTTTAAAATTTGCATTTTTAATCTGATTTTTTTCTATCAAATTTTGATAGAGGAGAAGATTTTGCAGCTTTTTTTAAAGCTTCATCTGAAATATGTGTGTATATTTCAGTAGTTGAAACATGTTCGTGGCCTAAAATCTCTTTTAAAGCAAGCATATCAGCATTACCACTTCTATAAAGAAGAGTAGCGGCTGTGTGCCTTAGTTTATGAGCTGAGAATCCCATATTAGATAAACCAGATAATTTAAGGCATTCTTCAATTATTTGCTGAACACGTCTTGTTGAAAGGCGTGTTTTTCGTCTATCTGAAATAAATAAAGCGGGTTCTTGCTCTTTTGATATAATATTGTTTCTTAAAGGCAGATAATCATTAATCGCTTTAAGGCAGCTATCATTTAAGTATACCATTCTTTCTTTATTGCCTTTTCCTATAATTCTAAGGGTATCGTCGCGAATATCATTAACATCTATTGAAACGAGCTCACTAAGCCTCATTCCGCAATTTAAAAATAGTACAATAATACAATAATCTCTTTGGGAAAACTTTGTGTTAACATTTGATAATAATTCAATAGCTTGCTCTAAATTCAAATAACGGGGAAGTCTTTTTTTATTAATAGGAAGTTCTATATTTTCACTAGGATTTGTTTTTAGTATATGAGCTTTATTAACACTGTATTTAAAAAATCCTCGTATACTAGAAAGTTTTCGAGATCTTGCTGCAGTTGAATTTTGCCTTTCTTTCATAGTAAAGTATAAAAAATCTAAAATATCACTTTGAGAAATAGATTTTAAAAAATCTAAATTAAGATTAGAAATATCAATTTCGTCTATACTATTATTATCAATATTGGCATTTCTTTTTTGATAAACATATCTAAAAAATAATTTTAGATCAATATAATAAGCCTCCACAGTTTTTTCGGATAAACTGCGGATGGTTTGCATATAATATAAAAATTCTCTTAAAAAAGAGGGGCTATCTGAAAAATCAGAATATAATTTTATCTTTGTGTTTGCCATATAAACCTGCCTTTTTTTATTTATATTAGTATAACATATAATAAAATTTTTTTCAAAGTAAATCAAATTTTCATTAATTAGTGATAATGCATAAAAAACAAAAATGAATTTTTTATATATATACAAACTTTACTGAAAACGTTTACATTTTAACCTAGAGTGTGTTATAGTAAAGAAAATTATTTAAATAGCCCAGCTCCACATATTGGGTTTTTTAAAAGAAAAGAAGGAGGAACACCCCAGAGCTTTGGGTGCGATATTATGGAGATATATCGTAATGCATTTTATACATAAGCCGATAAAATGTGAGATAGTAAAGCGGTTGCAATACTATTAAAGCTAGTTAGAAATGGCAGAAGTTATTTTAAAAGACATTAAAAAAGTTTATCCAAGAGAAGAAAAAAAGAAAAAAGGCGAGGCTAAAAAAACAAATCTTACAATTACTGAGGAAGGTGTTTTAGCTGTTCAAGATTTCAATTTACACATTCAGGACAATGAATTTATTGTTTTCGTTGGTCCATCAGGATGTGGTAAATCAACAACACTACGTATGGTTGCAGGGCTTGAAGAGATAACGGGTGGAGAATTATATATTGATGGAGAATTAATGAACGACGTTGCTCCAAAAGATAGAAATATAGCTATGGTTTTCCAAAATTATGCTCTTTATCCTCATATGACAGTTTACGATAATATGGCATTTGGACTTAAAATTCGTAAAACACCAGCTGATGAAATTGATAAAAAGGTTAGAGAAGCGGCTGAAATACTTGATATAACTCAGTATTTAAATCGTAAGCCAAAAGCACTTTCAGGCGGACAAAGACAACGTGTTGCAATAGGAAGAGCTATAGTTCGTGCCCCAAAGGTTTTCTTAATGGATGAACCACTAAGTAATCTAGATGCAAAACTTCGTAATCAAATGAGAGCAGAAATTATAAAACTGCGCCAAAGAATAAACACAACTTTTATATATGTAACTCACGATCAAACAGAGGCGATGACTTTAGGAGATAGAATAGTTATATTAAAAGATGGTAAAGTTCAGCAAATAGGAACACCAGCAGAAGTGTTTAATCATCCGCATAATGAATTTGTAGCAGGATTTATAGGCTCACCACAAATGAATTTCTTTGATGCAAACCTAGTTTTAGAAAATGATAAATATGCAGTAAAAATAGGTAATGCAGTTGTTGAATTATCAGAAGATAAACAAATTAATCTAAAACAAAGAAATACAAAAGAGCAAGAAATCACTCTAGGTGTAAGACCAGAACACATTATTTTATTAGGTGATAAGGTTGAAAATACAATTAAAGCAACTGTAGACGTTAGTGAAATGATGGGCTCATCCGTTTATCTTCATGTTAATGCTCTTGGAAAAGACACTGTTATTATAGTTCAAACTATGGACGTTCACGGGATTAATGATGTAAACTTTAAACACGGAAGTGAAATTGAATTTACATTTGGCGGAAATGTGGCACATGTTTTCTCAAAAGAAACAGGAATTAATTTAGAAAATGTTTAAATAAAAAGATAAAACTTTATTTAACAAAATGCATTATGCAATATAAACAAATTAAATATATAAATGTAAACAAGATAGCTGAAATTTATAATTTTAAATTAATAAATATTGAAAAACTAAAATTTGTATTGTATAATTTGAATGTAAATAATTGGAAACGTTTCCAATTAAAAAGATAATATTTGGAGGAACACTTTATGAAAAAAATCATAGCACTTTTATTAGCGTCTTCACTGATGCTAACAGCTTTAGCTGGTTGCTCTTCATCAGAAGGTGAGACAACTACTGAAGGTACAGAAACTTCTGGTAAAGTTTATTACTTTAACTTTAAACCAGAGCAAGATGCACAATGGCAAGAACTAGCAGAAATTTACACAGAAGAAACTGGGGTTGAAGTTGTAGTTCAAACAGCTGCTGCTGGAACTTATGAATCAAGCCTAAAATCAGAAATGGCAAAAACAGAAGCTCCAACACTATTCCAAGTTAACGGACCAGTTGGTCTTGCTGCATGGGAAGACTATACTTACGATTTAACTGGAAGCGATGTTGTTTCATTAGTTTCAAATGATGAGTTTTTATTAAAAACTGGTGATGTAGTTAATGGTGTTGCATATGTAATCGAAAGCTACGGCTTAATTTACAACAAAGCTTTACTAGAAGAAGCTGGATACACAGAAGCTGATATCACAGATTTTGAGAGCTTAAAAGCAGTTGCAGAAGATATAACAGCAAGAAGCGAGGAGCTAGGATTTAGTGCATTTACATCAGCTGGTATGGATGGCTCATCAGACTGGAGATACAAAACTCACCTTGCAAACATTCCTTTATACTATGAATACCAAGAAGATGGTATCGGATCAACTGATGCTGTTAAAGGGACATACCTTGATGAATACAGACAAATTTGGGATCTATATATAAACAACTCAACAACTTCTCCAAGCCTACTTTCAACAAAAACTGGTGAAGATGCTGTTGCAGAATTTGTTTTAGGCGAAGGTGTGTTCTATCAAAATGGTACTTGGGCATACGGCGATATCCTTGATATAGGCGAAGAAAATATGGGTATGCTTCCAATATACATTGGTGTTGAAGGCGAAGAAAACCAAGGTTTAGCTACTGGTACTGAAAACTACTGGTGTGTAAATAAAAATGCTTCACAAGAAGATATCGATGCTACTTTAGCATTTATGAACTGGGTTGTTTCATCAGAAGTTGGAACAAAAGCGCTTTGCGGTGCTGAAGGAGCTATGCCAAGCGGCGGAGCTGGTATGGGCTTTGTAATTCCATTTACAACAAACCTTCCATCAGAAAATACACTTGTAAACATTGCTAATGACTATGTGTCACAAGGAAAAACTCCAGTATCTTGGAACTTCCCAACAATGCCAAGTGAACAATGGAAAAATGATGTTGGTTCTGCTTTAACAACTTATGCAGCTGATCAAACAGATGCAAACTGGGCAGCAGTTGAATCAGCATTCGTTGATGGCTGGGTAACAGAATATCAAGCAGCAAACGGCTAATAATTAAAAAATAATTTTCATAAAAATAAAATAGCTATCAGTGTTTTCGCTGATAGCTATTTTAAAAAAAACTCGGAGGTACTAGACTTTGGAAAAAGCAATAAAAAAATATCTACCGATATTTATTCTCCCAACATTATTATCTTTTATAATAGGCTTTATAGTTCCTTTTATTATGGGATTATACTTATCTTTTACAGAATTTACAACTATAACAGATGCAAGTTTTATAGGCTTTAGCAACTATGTGAAAGCATTTGCTGATCCTATGTTTAAACATGCATTTTGGTATACAGCAGCATTTGCAGTTGTAACAATTATAGTTATTAATATAATTAGCTTTTTTATAGCTATGGCTTTAACTCAAAAATTAAAAGGCACAAATATTTTTAGAACTGTATTTTTTATGCCAAACTTAATTGGTGGTATAGTTTTAGGTTATATTTGGCAGTTAATATTTAATGGTGTTCTAGCTCAATTTGATTTAGCTTTAAATTTAAATGAAGTTTATGGATTTTGGGGACTTGTTATATTAGTTTCATGGCAACAAATCGGGTATATGATGATTATATATATAGCAGGACTTCAATCAATTCCAGCTAGCTTAAATGAAGCAGCTCAAATAGATGGTGCAAGTTGGTCGCAAAGATTATTTAATGTAACACTTCCTAATATGATGCCATCAATCACTATTTGTACATTCTTAACGCTAACAAATGGTTTTAAATTATTTGATCAAAACTTAGCTTTAACTGGGGGTGAACCGGGAGGTTTATCATCACTTTTAGCACTTGATATATATGAAACTTTCTATGGCCGTGTAGGCTGGGAAGGTGTAGGTCAGGCAAAAGCTGTTGTGTTCTTTATTTTAGTAGTACTTTTAGCGCTAACACAGCTTTACTTTACAAGACGTAGGGAGGTTCAGCAATAATGAAAATGAAAAAAAGTTTAAGTATTTTTGGAACAATAGCTTTTTCTATTCTTTCACTAATATATATGTTCCCTATAGCAATAGTTCTTGTAAACTCTTTTAAAGAAAAAATTTATATAAGCAGAGAACCTTTTAAAATGCCATCAGGAGATTCTTTTGCAGGGCTTGAAAATTATGATGCTGCAATTAATCAGTATGATTTATTAGGTGCTGTTGGCTGGACTGTTTTTATTACAATAGGCTCAGTTATCGCAATACTAATATGCACATCTATGGCGGCATGGTTTATAACAAGGGTAAATAATAAATTTACAAACGGATTATACTATTTATGTATTTTCTCAATGGTAGTACCATTTCAAATGGTTATGTTTACTTTATCATTTACAGCGGATAGACTAGGTCTTAATACTCCATGGGGTATTATAATAGTTTATTTAGGATTTGGTGCAGGGCTTGCAGTATTTATGTTTTGCGGCTTTGTAAAAAGTATACCTGTTGAAATTGAAGAAGCGGCTATGATAGATGGCTGTACACCACTTCAAACATTTTTTAAAGTAGTACTTCCAATAATGAAGCCAACATACATTTCAGTTGGTATTTTACAAACTATGTGGATATGGAACGACTTCTTACTACCGTATCTTGTTTTAGATACAAAAGAATATAAAACAATTCCAATTATTATCCAGTTTATGAAAGGTGGATACGGAAGAGTTGATATGGGCGCTATAATGGCTGCATTAGTACTCGCTGTTATCCCTGTTGTTATCTTCTATCTATCTTGCCAAAAATACATTATAAATGGTGTAGCGGCAGGCGCAGTTAAAGGATAAATATTAAAATATTACTAAATAAAGGAGGCAGGCTTTTTAATGACTATTAAAGATATAGCTAAAGAATCGGGATATGCAATTTCCACAGTGTCAAGAGTGTTAAATGGCCACTCCGATGTTAGTGATAGAGCAAAAGAAAGAATTTTAGAAGTTGTAAATAAATATGATTTTAGATTAAATAACAATGCAAAACATTTAAAGCAAAGAAAAACAACTATTATTGCTATTATTGTAAAAGGTACTTCAAATGCACTTTTTGCATCAATTATAGAAATAATACAAGAAAAATTAAAAAATTCAGGCTTTACATCAGCGATTTATTATTTAGATGAAAATGATGATGAGGTTTCTTATGCAAAACAGCTTTGTATAGAAAGAACTCCAGCTGGAATAGTTTTTCTTGGAGGTAACTCTTCAGAATTTAAAACAAACTTTAAAGAAACAATGCCAGCGAGCTTACTTCTTACATTAAATGGAGAAAAGTTTGGATTTAATAATTTATCAAGTGTTTGCTTAAATGATGAAATGGCAGCTTATAGTGCGATAGAGTATTTAATTAGTTTAAATCATAAAAATATTGGTATAATAGGAGGTAGCATAGTGGGTGAGAGTCCCGCTATGCTACGTCTAAATGGATGTACTAAAGCTTTTTTTGATAATAATATATCTTTTAATCAAGATATAGATTTTGTAAAATCAAGATACAGCTTTGATAGTGCATATAGAGCAATGCAAAAATTAATAAAAAATAAACCAAGTTTAACAGCAGTTTTTTGCCTTTCAGATATAATGGCAATAGGTGCAATTCGTGCACTTGCAGATATGAATAAAAAAGTTCCAGAAGATATTTCAATAATTGGATTTGATGGGATTTTAGCAAGTCAGTTTATTGTGCCAAGACTAACTACTGTAAAACAAGATGAAGAACAGATAGCGAATATAGGAATAGATATACTTATTGATGCAATAAATAATAATGATAAAAAAGCTATACATAAGCAAATTCCATATAGTATAATGAGCGGATCTAGTGTAAAAAGTTTAGAATAAAGAAAGGCGATATTATGTTTAAGGAAAGTGGAGTTTTAATGCACATAACCTCTTTAGCTTCAAATTACGGGATAGGTACATTTGGTAAAGAGGCAAGAAATTTTGTTGATTTTTTAAAAGAAGGTGGACAAACTTATTGGCAGATACTTCCAATAGGGCCAACTAGTTATGGGGATTCGCCGTATCAATCTTTCTCAACATTTGCTGGAAATCCTTATTTAATAGATTTAGATGATTTAAAAGATGAGGGATATTTAAATTTAGATGAATATAAGCATCTAAATAAAAAAGTGAATAATGAAGAAGTAGACTATGGTAGGATTTATATCGAAAGATACCCAGTTTTAAAAATTGCAACAAGCAGATTAAAAAATACAAGCGAATTAGAAAAATTCTATAAAAAACATGAATTTTGGCTTGATGAATATGCCTTATTTATGGCGCTAAAAGATGAAAACGGCGGAAAATCATGGCATGAATGGGAAGACTCTTTAAGATTTAGAGATAAAAAAGCTTTAGAAGAAGCTAAAATTAGATTAAAAGATGAGATAGAATTTTGGAAAAAGATTCAATACTTCTTTTTCTATCAATGGGAAAAATTAAAAAAATATGCAAATGATAATGGGATTAAAATTATAGGTGATTTACCTATATATGTAGCTAGTGATAGTGTTGATGTTTGGAGTAATCCGCATTTATTTGAACTTGATTTAGATACTTTAACACCAATTAATGTTGCAGGTTGTCCGCCAGATGGTTTTTCAGCCGATGGTCAGCTTTGGGGGAATCCTTTATTTCGCTGGGAATTAATGAAAAATGATGATTATGCATGGTGGACTTTAAGAATTGAATTCCAGTGCAAGATATATGATGTTTTAAGAATAGATCATTTTAGAGGATTTGATTCTTATTATTCAATTCCTTTTGGGCATACTAATGCTAAAAAAGGAAGATGGAGAAAAGGTCCAGGATATGATTTATTTAGAGCAGTTGAGGAAAAAATAGGCAGACAAAATATAATTGCTGAAGATTTAGGCTTTTTGACAAAATCAGTGCACACTCTTTTAAAGAAAACAAAGTATCCAGGAATGAAAGTGATGCTTTTTGGATTTGATTCAAGAGACGGAGGCGGATATTTGCCAAACTATTATCCTGATAATTCTATCGCTTATATAGGCACTCATGATAATGAAACTTTTATGGGATGGCTAAAAGATGGGCGCAAAAAAGATGTTGAAAATGCTAAAAAGTATTTAAGATTAAATGAATCAGAAGGATACAACTGGGGTGCTATGAGAACATTATGGGCTAGTAATTCAAATATTACTATAGTTCAAATGCAAGATTTATTAGCACTTGATAATACTGCTAGAATGAATATACCTTCCACTATAGGGTGCAACTGGAAGTGGAGAATTAAACCAAATGCTATAACTAAAAAATTAGCAAAAAAATTAAATGAAGATATGATAGTTTACAATAGAGCAGCAAAAACTAAGGAAAATGAGGTGGAAAGCTTATGAGCTTTACAGATAAAATAAAATTAAAAACACAAGAATTATATAAAAAAGATTTAAAATTGGCATCAACAGAGGAAATCTACTACTCTATACTAACAGCTTTAAAAGAAGAGCAAGGTGGTATGAATAAAGAAAACGGAAGAAAACTTTATTATATTTCAGCAGAATTCTTAATTGGTAAATTACTAGTTAGTAATTTAATAAACCTTGGAGTATATGATGAAGTACAAGCAGTTTTAAATGAATGTGATAAAAATATTGATGAAATCGAAGCATTCGAGCCAGAGCCAAGCCTTGGTAATGGCGGTCTCGGTAGACTTGCTGCTTGCTTTTTAGACTCAATTGCCTCACTTGGACTTAACGGTGATGGTGTTGGAATTAATTATCATTACGGATTATTTAAACAAAAATTTGTTGATAATAAGCAAACAGAAACTCCAGATGCTTGGATTAATCCTGTTAGCTGGCTAAAAGATACAGATAAAAAATATACTGTAACATTTGGGAATAAAGAAGTTACAGCTATTAAAAAAGAACTTCAAATACCAGGATATCAAAATAATCATTGCAATACACTTCATTTATTTGATATTGAAAATATTGCAGATGCACCAAAAACTGGAATTGATTTTGATAAAGAAAAATGGGAAGATAAACTAAGTTTGTTCTTATATCCAGATGATAGTGATGAAGCAGGGCATTTATTAAGAGTTTATCAGCAATACTTTATGGTTTCAGCTGCTGCTCAAATGATATTAGAAGAACTTGAAGAAAAAGGATTTACAATAAATGAATTATCAAAAAATGTTGTAGTGCAAATAAATGATACTCATCCATCAATGATAATTCCTGAATTTATAAGACTTTTAGTTAAAAAAGGTATGAGTATGGATGATGCTATAAAGCAAGTGGAAAAAACTTGCTGCTACACAAACCATACTATTCTAGCAGAAGCTTTAGAAAAATGGCCTTCAAAATATCTTGAAAAAGTTTGCCCTAGTTTAATGCCGATAATAAAAGAGCTTGATAAAAGAGTTAAAGCAAAATATAAAGATGAAAAACTTCATATTATAGATAAAGATAATAGAGTTCATATGGCTCATATGGATATACATTACTCATATTCTGTAAATGGTGTTGCAGCACTTCACACAGATATATTAAAATCCTCAGAACTTCGCCATTTTAATGATATTTATCCAGAAAAATTTAATAATAAAACAAATGGTGTAACTTATAGAAGATGGTTAATGGCTGCAAATCCAAAATTAACAGAATTTATAGATAAAAAAATCGGAACAGAGTGGAAACATAATGCCGAAGAACTAGAAAAATTATTAAAATTTAAAAATGATAAAGCTACTTTAAAAGAACTTTTAGATATAAAAGACTTAGCTAAAGAAAACTTAGAAAAATATGTTTTTGAAAAAGATGGAATAAAAATTAATAAAAATAGCATTTTTGATATTCAAATCAAACGTTTACATGAATATAAACGTCAGCAAATGAATGCACTATATGTTATTTACAAATATCTAGATATTAAAAATGGAAATATTCCAACAACTCCAATTACTGTTTTCTTTGGCGGAAAAGCTGCTCCTGCTTACTTTATGGCAAAAAATATTATTCATTTAATTTTATGTATGCAAGAATTAATTATGAATGATAAGGATGTAAATGAGCATCTACAAGTTGTTATGGTTGAAAATTATAATGTTTCATATGCGCAAAGATTAATTCCAGCTTGTGATATTTCAGAGCAAATTTCTCTTGCATCAAAAGAAGCAAGCGGAACAGGCAATATGAAATTTATGGCAAATGGTGCTATAACTCTTGGAACTATCGATGGTGCAAACCTTGAAATCCGTGATTTAGTTGGCGAGGAAAATATATTCACATTTGGTGCTTTAAGTGATGATGTAATTGCATTATATGAAAAAGAAGACTATAACCCAGGTGAATATTACAAAACTAAAGAAATTGAAAAATTAGTTGATTTTATAGTATCTCCTGAATTAATGCAAGTTGGAGACGGTGTTTTACTTGCGCATCTATATAGAGATATGAAAAACAAAGACTGGTTTATGGCTCTTCTTGACACTATGGATTATATAAAAACAAAAGAGAAGGCATTAAAAGCTTATGAGGATAGATATTCTTGGGCTGAAATGATGATAGTAAATATTGCAAAATCAGGTTTCTTCTCATCAGACAGAACTATAAGCGATTACAATAATGATATTTGGCATTTAAATTAAGTAAAAAACAAGGTGGTATATTTATCACCTTGTTTTATATTATAATTGCTTAAACTTATTTTTTATGATAAAATTATCTATAAGTTAAAATTTATAAAAGGAATTATATAAATGAAAGAAAAAACAATATATGTATGCTCAAATTGTGGTGAAGTTTTTCATAGATGGCAAGGCCAATGCACCTCTTGTAAGGAATGGAATACCATAGAAGAAGATGTTATTAAAAAGCCTTTAAAATCAAGTAAAGGAAAAGATATTTCTATATCTAGCTTATCATTTCTAGCTTTATCAGAAGTAGATGCGAATGAAACAAAAAGCCGAATAAAAACAAAAATAGCAGAGCTTGATAGAGTTTTAGGTGGAGGGATAGTTAGAGGTGCAGGAATGCTAATAGGAGGCGAGCCTGGTGCTGGAAAATCTACTCTTCTTTTACAGATTTGTGCTAATTTATCAAATGAATATAATATAGTTTATATTAGTGGAGAAGAATCTCTCACTCAAATTAAATTAAGAGCAAATAGGCTTTCAATAGATGGAAGTGGAATTTCTATTGCAACTGAAACGGATGTTTTTTCAATTTGTAGTAGTATAGAAGAATTAAAGCCTGATATTGTTGTTATAGATTCTATTCAAACAATGAATTGCTCGTCTATATCATCAAGCCCTGGTAGTGTATCACAAGTTAGAGAAGCTACATCGCTTTTAATTAATTCTGCAAAAAAGGTTGAAACAGCTTTATTCATTGTAGGACATGTAAATAAAGATGGTGCAATAGCAGGCCCTAAAGTTATGGAGCATATAGTAGACACTGTTTTATATTTTGAGGGCGATAAAACTCTTCCTTATAGAATACTGCGCTCGAGTAAAAATAGATACGGCTCAACTAATGAAATTGGTATGTTTGATATGTCGAGTAAGGGGATTGTTGAAATACAAAATCCATCAAAAATGCTTTTAGAAGGAAGGAATACAGCTGTTAGTGGAAGCTGTGTTACCTGTGTTATGGAAGGCACTCGCCCTATTTTAACAGAAATTCAAGCACTAGCTACAAAAACAGGATTTGGAACACCTAGAAGGGTTGCAAACGGGCTTGATTATAATAGAATGAATTTGATCCTCGCTGTTTTAGAAAAAAGAGCAGGATATTTTATGCAAAATATAGATATTTATCTTAATGTTGTTGGTGGACTTGAATTAGAGGAAACAGCAATAGATTTATCAATAATTCTAAGTGTTGTATCCGCTTTAACCGATAAAGCTATTGATAAATCGGTAGTAGCGTTTGGAGAAGTTGGCCTTGGTGGTGAAATTAGAAGTGTTTTAAATATAGATTTAAGATTAAGAGAAGCACAAAGATTAGGCTTTACAAAAGTTATAGTGCCAATGCATGCAAAAAATCAAATAAATGAAAAAGACTATGATTTAGAAATTTGTTTTGCACAAGATGTAAGACAGGCAATAAAATATATTATATAAATAAAGATAAGTGCTGTTTAAACACTCTCTTTTGCACAATAATAATTGTGTATTAAAGGGAGTGTTTTATTGTATGAAAAAGTTATATAGTTATTTATGTTTAATATCATTAGGTTTTATTTTAGTTTTAAATATATATCATATGAATAATATTAAAAAAGTTAATGGTACTAATCTAAAAAATATAGATTATACAAATTATTTAAATGTCACTGGAGAATTTATAAATGCGGATAGTGAGGAAATTATGTTTTCATATCCTATTTATATTAAAGAAGTTTTTGTTAAAGAAAATAGTAACGTTTTAAAAAATCAGGCATTATTTTCAATTGATAAAGAAAAAATGCAAGAGATGCTAAGTGAATATAATTATACGAATACACCAGAAAATTTAGCTAATGAAATAAGTGTTTTGCCAGAAACCGTTTATTCCAATAGTGAGGGATATATTACAGGGCTCAATATTGAAAATGATAAACTAATGATGGCAAACACTAAATTACTTTCAATATCAAAAACTAATAATATGTTAGCAAAATTCACAGTTAGCCAATCGGATTTTGGGAAAATATCTGTGGGTGATAAGGTTTATATAACTTCTCTTGCTTTTAAAGATAAAGTGTATGAGGGAGAAATTAATAGCGAAACGGCAATAATTTATGAAGAAGTGAGTGCTCTTGGAAGTAATGTTTCAATTGATATATTTGCAGATATTTATAATATTGATGAAAAAATTGCAGACGGGCTTCAATTAACTGCAAGAATAGAAGAAACAAGCAGTGTTAATATAAATATATTAGAATATGAATATATAAACCAAGATGAAAACGGAGAATTTGTTTATATTTTAAAGGATGGGATAGCTAAAAAAGAATATATAATAAGCGGTATAGAAACCCAAGAGGGTATAGAAATATTAAATGATTTTAATGTGAATACAATTTTTATAAACGGCGATATACAAGAGTTTGATAGGGTGGTAATTGTTAATTGATTTTTAAATTTAAAAGAATAATAAATCCTTATAAAATGGCAATACTTTCTGTTTTTATTGCTATTTTATCAATAACTATAGTTAGCATCATTTCAGCGATAGGCTCGTTTGAAATTGATAATGAGTTAAGTGGTCTTGGACTTAATGGAATTTTAGTTAATGCAAAAGATTTAAATGATGAAAATATTACAGACGATAATGTGTATCAAGCTTTAAAAGAATATCCTGAAGTTGTTGATATATCACCTGTAATATTCGATTATGCAAGTATTGAATTTTCTAATTCAAAAAAATTTGAGACTATGGCTTGGGGAATTTCAAATGATGGAAAGGATATTGTTAATTTAAATATTCTGTACGGTGAATTTTTTTCAGAAATTCAAACTATTAATGAAGAATTTGTTTGTGTTATAGATGAAGAGCTAGCACAAAAAGCATATGGACGCTCTAATGTAGTGGGAAAAGGAATTTTACTTGATATAGGTAGGGGTATATATAATTTTGAAATTATTGGAGTTTGCCAAAAAAGCAGTAATTTATTAAATAATTTATCAGTGGGAGAAGTTATTCCAAATTTTGTTTATATACCATACTCAATTATGAAAAATAATGGTAATAAAGATGTGTATGATCAAATTATTATAAATACAACAGATAAAGAGAATTTAGATGATAGTATAATGGATTATCTTTTTAAAAATATAGAGTTTTCAAATGAATTAACTCTTACTATAAGTAATCTCTCAAAACAAAAAGATACAATAAATAATATTGTTGATATAGCATTTATAGCTTTGTTTTTGGTTTCAAGTGTTGCTATAATAGTTTGCAGTATATCTGTTGCAACAAGTGTAACAACGGCTGTTAATATTCAAAAAAAAGATATTGGGATAAAAATAAGCCTTGGTGCGAGTAGATTAAATATTATGCTTGAGTTTTTAGCAGCATCAATTTTAGCTTCAATAATAGGTATAGTTATAGGTGTATTCTTTGGATTTATAATATTAGTTTTTATAAATTTAATATTAGAAAACAATTATATTTTTAATTATTCCTTGCTTATTTTAGGGGTTTTTGTTACAATTTTTTTAACTGGTGTTTTCAGTATTTATCCAAGCTATAAAGCAGCTGTTTTAACACCCGTGGAAGCACTAAACAGGTATTAAATAATTTACTAAATAATTAAGGAACAAACTAGAAATTATGGACAAAATTTGTATTATTTCAAAAAGAGATGAGGATATAATTAATGTAATTGAAAAGCTTGGATATAGCTGTGTAGATGTAATTAATTCAAATAAAGTAAGTGATGAGATAAATTATCATAGCGATGTATTATATTTAAAAGCTGATAATAATTTTTATATATCTTCTTGTCAAAAGGAGAATTTTAAATATATAAAAAATAAAGGATATAAAATTTTTGAAGTAGATAATTTAGAAAAAGGTTATAAAACTGAAAGCTATTTAAATTTTATAGTGAATAAAGAATTTGTTATTAAAAATTTAAAAACAGCATTAAATATTGAATTTAATAATAAAGAGGAAATACTCGTAAACCAAGGGTATACAAGATGCTCAACCATTTGTATAAACCCTTATGCCTACATAACAGAAGATTTAAATATATATAAAACCTTAACAAGGAATAGACTGGATTGTCTTTTAATAAAAAAAGGATTTGTTAAGCTTTCAGGATATGATTATGGGTTTATTGGAGGTGCAAGCCTATTTATAGAAGATGAGAAAATCCTTTTATTTTTTGGTGATATAGAAGATAAAGAAGATAAAGCAAATGTTATATCATTTACTCAAAAATACGATATTACACCGTTATTTATAGAAAATAAAAAACTTGTTGATATAGGTTCTGGAATTATAATATAATTAAGTAAATATAAAAATGAGCGAATTTTAAAAATTCGCTCATTTTTTTACTTTAAAGAATTAAAATATTCAGTTATTGCTGATTCGTATGCAAAAGAAAGGTCTGTTATAAATTGTGGGGTTTCGAGTTTTTCTCTATCAGTATCGTTTGTGTGATATCCATTTTCAACTAATATAGCTGGGATATTAACTTCTCTTAAAACATGAAAGTTACCCTCTAAAATATCGCTCCTTTGCATGCCTATAGCATCTATATCATCAAGAAGTATGTCAGCAAAAGCTATATTGTTTTCAACTCCAGTGTAGTTTGTGTAATAAGCTCCAAAATCATTATCCATTTCATTTGATATGTAGTAAACATCGGCACCGCCAACGTAGTCATAGTATTCTTGTTCTAGACCATCAGTGTGAAGAGATATAAATAAAAATGAGTTTTGAAGAGTTTCATCTTCTTGTAAAGTGAAAATCCTTTGCATTACTTCTGATATATTATTATCTTCATCAAATGGTGTGTTTAAATAATTTGAGACATAATCTTGTCCTGCACCATCAAAAGTTTCTAAAATTGAAATTAAATAATCTATTTCATTAAAAATTTCATCATTAGTAGAATAGCCTTCAGCAAGTTTAATTTCTTTTAATTTTTCAAGAGATAAAATGTTAGTTATAGCCGCTCTCTCCCATAATTCAACAAAGTTTCCATCTTCTCGGGTAAGATAAACTGTGGCACCTTTTTCTTCTAATAAAGGTTTAATCTGCTGTGCAAGAGAAAACATTGCAACACCTTCAATATATCCCTCATATTCATTTGTAAATTCATCGTGTCCGGCATCTAAAACAATAGTTTTTCCTTCTAAGGGAAGATTACTACTATTAGTTACAATATTCTCTATATCATCAAAAGTTGCCGAAAATACATTTATACTCTCACCTGCATTTGAAAACATAAAAATAGATATAAAAACAAAAATAAAGCAAACACTTATAAGTGATATTTTGCGCATAAATCTTTTGAATTTTTTCTTTTTATTTTTTTCGAGTTTAATCTTTCTTCTTTCTAAATCGCTTATATTATTTTTGGTAACTGATTTATCTTCTTTTTGCAAAAAAATCACCTCACTTAAAGTAGTTAGTTTTTAAAAATATAATCTAAATATAACTTATATAAGTGACAAAAAGATGTTGTATTTATAAAAAGTTTACATTTTACAACTTTTTTTTCACATCTACTTATAAGTATTGAAATATAAATATTATATAATTTAGTAAGGAAAATTAGTAAAATTTATTAAAAATCCTAAAATAATTACATTTTATTTAAAAAGATATAAATTTTAATAAAAAAAATAAATATAATATTATTAATAAAAATTTAATCCAATATTTTATAAATATATTATAATGAATATATAGTCTATTTATTTTATATAGGTGAAAGGAATGGAAAATATGAATAAAAAAAATATTTTGACTTTCTTAGTAAGTTTTGCATTAATGTTTAGCATGATACCTACACATATATATGCAAATGCTGAAGGTGATGTTATTTTAGCGGAATCACAAGAGATAGTTTCTAGTGTTATTGAAGGAAATACTCCACCAAATAATATAGAGCCATCCCCAAAAACACCCGATTTAGAAGAAATAGCATCCTCAAGCGAGGAA
>CAYJEK010000005.1:42926-68653 GCA_964369205.1 uncultured Oscillospiraceae bacterium
TATCCTCAAGCGAGGATATATCATCAGAAATTAATAAATCTATTAGATCTTTTCTAGCTCCTAAAAGTGTGGAATTGCCACTTAATATAAATGGTGAAGTGGTATATGAAAATAATTTAAGTACTTATATTACTTCAGGTTCGATAGCTTATGAAGCAAACACCCTCACATTAACAAATGCAGTGTTAGTAGGTGGTATCGAGTTTACTGGTGGAGATTTAAACATAGTTTTAAATGGTGATAATAATATTATTGATGATGATATTACAGGTATAAAGGTTACGAATGGTAGTTTAAATATATCAGGAAATGGAAATTTAAATGTTACAGGATATCACGGAATAGAAGTGGTAACTCCTAATTCAATAAATTTAAATACTACAGGCAAATTGATTGTAAGAGGTGTATATCATAATCCGGTGGCTGGTTTTCAGCCTGATACTAATTCAATATTATTTTATACACCAGGTAATCATGGTCAAGGCATTATAGGTGCAGTTATAATTACATCAGGAGAATTAGATGTTTTTAGTGTTTATGGGAATGCTGTTAGTGGTTCGGTAAATGCTAGTAATAATGCAATAATAACTGCATCAAGCACTTATGGCACAGCCTTTAGTACAGGTGCAACAACAAGTAATAGTGCGAAAATAACAGCTACAAGTGAATACAATTATGTTATAAGCGGCGCAGTTACTTTAAATGGTGGTTCAATTACAGCAACTACAGTTAACGGACCATATGCATTAGAAGCTTCCCATTTTGCTCACTGTAGTAATCCAAAGATGGATTACGGACAAACAGAGGCTAGTGCTACAATAGGGGAAGATCATATAGGAAATTCAAGGCAAAGAGGCGAAAAATATGTAAAGATATATTGTACTCCTGGCGAAGTAATTCCAGATCCAAGCTATGTAATAGAAGCGAATAAAACTGCAGATAAAACATCAATAAAAGAAGGTGAAGAAGTTACATTTACAGTTACAATAACTAATCCAAATGAAGTTAATTTAAATAATATTATAATTTCAGACACCCTTTTTAGTAAAATAAATGATAAAACTGATATTTCATTAAAAGTTGGAGCAAGTGTTTTGGAAGCCTCTTTATATGAATGGCAATCAAATAATACTTTGAAAATATTAACTATTAATGCAAAAGAGGTTTTAACTATTACGTATAGTTACACTTACACTACTAATGCAACCTCTGTAAACTCTAATATAGTTACAGTAACAGCTCCAAACCCTGATGATAATACAAAACCTGCTATAACAGATTCTGCAACAGAAGATGTAACGGTAGAAAAACCTACATATAATTTAGATGTAAAAAAAGAAGCAAGTGGAGATATATATGCAGGTGAAGGAGTGCTTTATACAGTTACTATTACAAACAAAAGTTCTGTTGCATTAAATGATATAGTAATTACGGACACTTTCTTTAATACAATCACTGATAAAGCGGGAATTATATTAACAAGTAATGAAATGATGTTAGATGAATCAAGATATACTTGGGATAATACTCAAAAAACATTAACTATTGATACTATGGCAGTAAATGAAATAATTTCAGTATTATACATGGTAAGTCATAATCCAAACCAGACACAGATAGTTAATAATACGGTTACAGCTACAGCGCCAAATCCATTTAATCCAGATTACCCAGAAATAGAAGGAACTGATAACACGAATGTGACAGTAGTAAAACCTACATATGATTTAGATGTAGTAAAAGAAGTGTCAACACAAACAGCTTATCAAGGTGATGAGGTAATGTATAAAGTAACGGTTACTAATAAAAGCTCAGTTGCTTTAGATTCTATAGCTATCACAGATACAATTTTTTCAGAAATTACTGATAAATCAGATATTATATTAAAACTTAATGGGAATACATTAAATGGTGGGTTTGCTTGGGATATAAATAGTGTCCTAATTATAGATGCTATGCAGGCAAACGATGTTATAACGATAGAGTATAGCTTTATTTATAATAAAGCAGGAAAAGTTACTAATATGGCATCAGCAATAGCTCCAGATCCGTTTAATCCAGCAAATCCTAATATAGAGGGCGAGGATTCTATTGAAAAAGATATTATCGAACCTACATATGCTTTAGATGTTGTAAAATCTGTATCAGATGAAACAGCATATGAAGGCGAGGACGTAACATACACAGTAAAAGTTACAAATAACAGCTCTGTACCTTTAGAAAATGTTATTATATCAGACACAGTTTTTGATGAAATTTTAGATAAAGATGCGGTATTTATAACAGAAGATAATCTACCACTTGATTCAAGCAGCTACTCTTGGGATAATACAGTACATATTCTAACTCTTAATAAAATGGATGCTGGGGAAACAGTAACTATTATTTATAAAGTTTCTTATGAAACAGATGTTAAAATAACAGTGAATAACGAAGTGAGTGTAACTGCACCAACTCCGTTTGGCCCAGATACACAAATAACTGATAAAGATGAAACAGAAAAAGATATTAATATTAAACCAAGTTTATTTATTAATAAAGAGGCAAGTGGAGAAGTAGCTTATGTGGGATATCCAATTACATACACTATTAAAGTAGAAAACACTGGTTCTGTGCCATTTCTTGAAGCGAGTATAACGGATAGTGCATTTGAGTTTATAAGTAAGGAAAAATTAACTATAAAAAGCCCTACAAAAGATTTAGTTTTAGACACAGATTATGAGTGGGATGGCAATATTCTAAAAATATTTAATATTCCTGAAAATACAGTTTTAACTATTACTTATACATATACCCCAACAGTAGCAGGGAATTATATAAATAATGTTAGTATAATAGCAAAGGATCCTACAAATCCAGAAAATGATTTAAGTGAAGAAGATACTGAAACTACAGAAGTTTTAAAGGCACCTAGTATTAAAATAGAAAAAACAACTAATCTTCTAACTACTAATGTTAATACTCCTATAAATTACACAATAAAAGTTGAGAATGATGGAGGTATAAAACTTGAAAGTATCAATATAACAGATACAGTTTTTAGTTTAGGAATTCCGACTGATTTAGTTGTTAAAAATAATATTAGGACATTTAATCTAGGAGTAGATTATATTTGGAATGGTGATATACTTGTTTTAAATGAAATATTTGCTAATGAAATTATTACAATAACCTATACGTATACACATGATACTATAGAAAAGTTTGATAATATTGCAAATGTGGTAACGAAAAATCCATTAAATCCTAGTGAAGATTTAAATGATTCTGACAATAAAGAAGTTGATGTTACAGCTGTTCCAATAGCAACTCCAACACCTACCCAAGAGCCACCGGCGCCGCCAGCGGCAACCCCTACACCTGTTCCAACTACAGCACCTCCAGTAATTCCGCCTATCCCAGTTCTTCCAACTGATGAGCCGGCTGAGACTCCTGCGCCAACAGATGAAGTAATAACAACACAGGAACCTACAGTAACTAATGCACCGCAAATAACTCCAGTTCCAGAAGCTGAGGTGAATCCTGATGGTAGTGTGGATATAGACAAACTTCCTGATGAAGAGCCAAGCGATGTTTTAGTAGATGGAGATAGCATTGATCCTGATTCATACGAGGTGGAAGATGGAACAGTAACAATAAATCCAGAAGTTTTTGAAAATTTAGATGATGGTGAGCATCTAGTTGAAATTCAATATGAAAATGAGGAATCCGTAATAACACAGATAATTACAGATCAAGGTGTGCCGTTAAGTGCAAAAGTTCTAGAAAATGCTTGGAGTTTATTTGATTTAGTTATGACTATAATTACATTTATCTTAATGTTCTTATACATTTTATCAAAACCGAAAAAAGATGAAGATGAGAACCAAGAAGAAAAATCAGAAGAAGAAAATGAAAAAGCTAAAAAACGTAAATTACATCAATTACTAACTATGGTAGTTGCTTTAATAAGCTTAATTCTTCTAGTTATAACTCAAGATTTCACTCTTCCAATGACGATATTTGATAAATACAGTATTGCATTTTTTGTAATTGGAATAATTCAGTTATTAATAGTTGTTTTATTTAAAAAATCAATAAACGATGAGGAAGAAAGAAAAAATCTTAATTAAAATTAAAAAAGCTAGACTATAATAGTCTAGCTTTTTTATTATGTATTTTATAAAGCAGTTAATGTGTTTGAACAAGTCATTAATGTTATAAATATGCCAAGAATTAATCCTGGAAGATATGGATTGTTGCTTTCTTTAAATATTTTTCTTGAAACAACAACTGCTACTGGAAGTATAACAACAATAGGGAATAACCAAATACCTATAATACTACCACCAAATCCTTTTATTAATTCATTTATCATATACCCTTTTGTAAAGAAATGAGTATACATAATTATTATCATAACAGCACTTGGAAGAGCTGCAAAGAATGCATTTAAAGCAGTGTTTATCCAAGGTTTTTTGCCTATTTCAAAATAATTGTAGCTATTAACGATAACAGAATTTGCCACATAATACATTAAATATAATGGAAGATATAAAAGGGCTATTAAAATTTTATCAGGTGTAAATGTTCTAACAGCTAAAACCCAAAATCTATAATCAGATTTAAAGAAGTAATCAGCAAGGAATACAACACCGAATGTTAAAAATACAACTACTATAGCAAGCGCTAAAGTTTTAAGTAGATTTGTAAGGCTGATTTTTACGCCGTTTAAATTTGTGTCAACTTTTTCTTTAGTATAAATACTGCCAATAAACACGAGTAAAAGTCCGAATAAACCACATAATGCAGCCCAAACACCGATAAAGAATGGTGGTTGTTGTGGCATTAAATCTACTGGTCGAAGTTTATTAATAAAACTACTGCCATACATATAAACAACAAAACTAAATACACTTCCTAATATACTACTAATAATAAACCAGTTTTTATTTTTTCCAGTTAATGCTTTTGCTGGCATAACTTCTTTTGTAGCTTTAAGTGTTTTAAATGTTTCAGTATTTAATAAAACTTTTGTAACACTTACTAAAAACATAACAAGACCTATTAAACCTATTCCATTAAAAAATGTTTTTATAGGCCAAACTTGATTATCGCTAGGTATTGGATTTGGAGCACCTATAGCTTCCTCAAAAAAATCCACACTCGTTGAAACAACATCTTGTGAAAAATGTGCCCAAGCATGAAGTATAGGCGGGTTATAAACAGCACGTATAGCATCTTCGCCATCAATAGTTTCTGTATACATAGTATAAGATTCTCTCATTTCTAAGCCTTCAGGATCTTGGCCGTGATGTAAAAATGATTGAGCTGTTACTTGATTTATATATTCTGTAGGAGATGAATAAAAGCCTTCATCATTTGGAACACGATGGAAGAATTCATCATACTGACAAGCAACTATACCAGCATCACGTGAGCCGTAAACATCAACATAATTTCCGTCTTCATCAGTGTAAACAGCATCATTTGATACAAGTAAAACAGCATCTATTAAAGGCTCTTCCGCTTCATTATCAAATAAAACTGCAACTCTTGATGCTAAAGCACCATTTGAGTGACCAGTAACACCGATAGAATCATTTACATAAGGAAGATTTGAAACTAATTTAACAGCATCATACATACCATTAGCTCCATTCTCAGGATTCCACCAAGTGCCAGCTTCAACATTACTTGAATGGCCATGTCCATACATATCAATAGCTAATACAACATATCCACGACGAGCATATTCAACATAGTTTAAATCTTGCATTTCACGATTGTTATACCATCCGTGACTTGTCACTATTGCAGGGGCAGGGGTTTCGCTTGTTGCAGTGTCGGGTACAAATAATAATGCACTAAGAGTTTCGCCAGAAGCAGTCTCAACTTTTAAATCTGTAACTGTTACATTGCCATAATCTGTTTGAATAACAGATGCGCCAAGTGCGCTGATAAGACAAATAATTAAAGAGATAACAAGCCAGAATTTAGGTGTTTTTTTCATTATTTTCTCCAGTTCTGCCGTAAAAAACTTTATTTTAAAAGATTTTAATATTATTTATTTTATCATTTACGGCAATGTTAAAATAAATAGCGAATAATGGTGTAAATGTATATAAATTTTGCAAATTATATACACCTATTTAATTTTATTACTTTATTAAGAAAAAATCAATAATCGAAACATAGAAATATAATGTAGAATTTATATAATATAACTAAACAATATTGTTAAAAATATTGATAACAATACAAATTACTGATATAATAGATAAAGGTTTAAAGGTTTAAAGGAGGGTGATATGGGATTAGTTTTAGTTATGTTTATATTAGGGGTTATGATAGCAGGAGTAATGGGGCAAGTAATAATATCAAGAAAAAGTTTAGATAAATTATTTTTAATTCCTTTTATAACTTCAATGTTATTAATAATAGGCATGTATTTAATCTTTGGAAGTGTAGAATATGCTATAATACCATCATTTTATATTATATTAATATTATCAGTAGTAGGGTATATTTCTAATTTAATGTACAATAAAAACAACACTGATAATTATACAAAAAATAATGATTTAAGTAGTGTTTATCAAGAAAATAAAAGTATTGTAAAGGAAGATGACTTTACAAGAAATGATTATGAAAATAATGAAAAAGATTTTAAAAAGAAAGTTTTAATAGTGAGTTTTATAGCGATTGTTATGCCATTAATTCTTTTTGTCTGCTTTGCTTTTAACACTTATATGAATCCAATAGTTTTACTTCCGGTTTTATTCACTTTTGGGCTATTATTTTTCTTTTTAATGCTATTTAATGATATAAAAGAGAGGATAGATAAAAAGCAGATAATAATTTTAATTGTAAGTGCAGTTTCTTTTCTTCCAATGGCAACATTGCTTGAAAATAGTATGATTTTAATGTTTTTGCCATTATTTTTAATGATAGTGATACTTCCATTAACAGTAAATCAGCTTGTTAAATCGCCTAAAAATAATAACGATACCATTAAATCAGGTTATTTAAAACATTACGATAGCTTTAGTTTTGAATTATTTGGAGTGGATGAAAAAATAAATTCACCTAAAGATTTTGATAATGCTTTAAGCGGATTTTATAAAAAGATTTTGCAGTTTGATGAAGAGCATCAAAAAAAGAATTTTTTAAGTAAGGCAGTTTCAATTTTTATTCCACTGCCTTTATATTTAATAAAAGATGCAAACACAAATTCAATTTTTATAGGAGCACCAAGAGATTTATTAAATAAAGATAATTGGAATTATCGAATGTTTAAAAATTATTCGCAAACTTTTAGAGATACATATATTTTCCATTTAAACACTGTAAAAAATGTAAACTCTGATTACTGGTATTATAATGAAGTAATCGCAAAAGAGGGGCTTTCTAAAGACTTTAGAGTTAAAAAAATAGTTATCTACTCAAATGTGCCTGCAAAGTATGAAGGTTATTTAATATTAGAAAAAATTATTTAAATAAAAAGAGCTAGTATTTTTACTAGCTCTTTTTAGATATTATTTAAACCAATGTTTTGTGCTATTTGCAATTTTTACAAGTATAAGCATAACAGGAACTTCAACTAAAACACCAACGATAGTTGCAAGTGCCACTGGGCTATCTGTTCCAAATAAACTAATAGCAACAGCAACAGCTAATTCAAAGAAGTTTGAAGCGCCTATCATTCCAGCAGGAGCTGCAACGTCGTGAGGAAGTTTTAAAACTTTTGATGCAATATATGCAATAAAGAATATTAAGAATGTTTGAATAATTAAAGGAATAGCTATCATAACTATATGAGTAGGGTTTTCTAAAATAACGTCTCCTTGGAAAGAGAATATTAATGTTAAAGTTAAAAGTAAGCCTACAATTGTAACGTTTGAGAATTTTGGAATAAATTTATTTTCAAAATAATCAAGTCCTTTAGTTTTTGTTATATGATTTCTTGTGAATATACCTCCGAATAAAGGAATAACAACAAATAATACAACAGATAAAATTAATGTATCAAAAGGAACAGAAACTCCACTAACACCTAATAAAAATGCAACAATAGGAGTGAAAGCTAGAAGGATAATTAAATCATTTGTAGCTACTTGAACAACAGTGTATGCCGCATTTCCTTTAGTTAGATGACTCCACACAAAAACCATAGCAGTACAAGGAGCAGCACCTAGTAAAACAGCGCCTGCTAGATAATCAGTTGCAAGCTCTGGAGATATAAAGCCTTTAAAAACTACAAAGAAGAAGAACCAAGCTATAAAAAACATAGTAAACGGCTTTATAAGCCAGTTTGTAATCCATGTAAGAAACAATCCTTTTGGATTTCTGCCAACGTCTTTAATGCTTTGAAAATCCACTTTAAGCATCATAGGATAAATCATAAGCCATATTAAAATTGCTATTGGAATTGAAACATTAGCATATTCGAATTTGTTTAAAAAATCTGGGATAAAAGGGAGGAATTTACCTATTAAAACTCCAATCACCATACATAAAGCAACCCAAACTGTTAGATATTTTTCAAAGAAACTAATTCCTTGATTTTTAGTATTTTCCATAAATACACCTTTCTTTTTCTGATATAAATTAATTTCTCAAATCATTTTTTTTTGATTTAAAAATTATAAAAAAAGCGAATAAAGTATTCGACTAGTTTCAAATCAACTTTTTTTGATTTGAACTTATTATAGTATACTTAATACGAAATGTCAATACTTAAATCAAAAAAAGTTGATTTGAAATTTGAAATAAAAATTAAATGTTACTTTTTTGTTACTAAATTATTACGATTATTGACTAGTATATAAGCATACTTATATACTTAATAAGATGGAAAATAAAATTAAATAGAAAAGGTGTATTTGTATGAAAAAAATAAGAAAGTTACTTTTAGCGACTCTAACTATAATGTTAGTTTTTAATTTTGTATCTTTAAATGTATTTGCTCAAACTCCTATTGATGTTAATTTAACAGCTGATGAAGAAAGAGATTATGTTACCACTATTGCAAGTGGACAAACAATGAATCTACATTTAAACGGATATAATATTAAAAACACTGGGACAACCTCACTTTTTAATGTTGAGGTAGGAGGCACTTTAAATATTTATGATAATAATACTTCTAGGGTGCAGTATGGACAGTGGGATAGTGCTACGAATAAATATGTAGTTACAGATACTGCGCCAAGCGGAAAATACGATACTTTAACCGGTGGAGTTATTTATGGTACGGGTAATAAAGAAGAAATGGCACATATTCAAATATCTTGTATTTTTAATTCAGGAACTACTACTGTTCGTGGCGGGAATATAGCTGGGAATACAGCCACAAATAATAGTGGAGCAATATTTAATAGTGAAAATGCTTCGCTTACTATTCAAGGTGGGAATTTTATAAGCAACACTGCAAGTTACGGTGGGGTTGTTTCAAGTTCAGGAACTATCAATATTGATGGCGGTGTTTTTGAAAATAATACAGCTAGTGTTGGTGGAGTTTTTAATTTAAGTGGAAATAGTACTTTAACTATTAATGGTGGACAATTTATTAATAATACAGCAACTGGCAGTGGTGGTGTTATAAATAGTTCGGGTGCTACTGTAGTAATAGATTCAGGTGAATTTAAAAATAATACATCAGCTAAAGGTGGAGCCCTTAATTTTGCAGGTAACACAACTGCGAGTATTAAAGGTGATACTATTATTCAAAATAATAGTGTGGCAGATGGTATCTTTGGAGATACTGGTAAAGGTGCCGGTATACATGTGCAAGACACAAATTTATTCCTAGGCGGAAATATTAATATTTCTTCGAATACATATAATGGCACTTTAGATAATATTTATATCGAGGGAGATCAGTTAAACCAAGAAATAGTTTCAATTCCATTAAGAATTTTAAGTGAACTTCAAAATAAAATAGAAAATATTACTCTTGCACCAACTATTGTACCGGCGATGAATGAGTTTTTTACTTTAGCTGTAGCTGATGCAAATTATAATGGCGGAGTATTAGGCTCTCAAGATGCATCAAAGCTTTCAGTTAGTAATGCCGGTCAAATAGTTGGACTTGTGCTTGATAAAGTTATGGTTTCACCTCCAAATCCTAGTACTATTGATTTATACGGGAGTGTATCGGTAAAATTAAATTCTGGCTCTACTGAAAAATTATCAAATATTGAAATTATTTTAAAGCAAGGGAATACTGAGATTTCAAAAACTACTACAAACAGTCAAGGCAGTTACCACTTTTTAGATGTAAAATCTGGATTTTATAATATAGTAGCAACATATAATGGCTTATCTATGACAGAATTTGTTGAAGTAAAAGATGTGGATACAGGAAGAGAAATTGTTTTTGCCTCACAAAATATAGGGGCAGAAGTTGAAACTCCAACAGGAAATACAATAGCACCAGTTGTTGGCGGATTAAATGAATTTATTGAAAATCTTGATAATCCAGATAATGATACCTTAAATCTTAAATTATCAATAAGTAGTGCCTCTTCTGCAGCACAAGGAACGTCTGAAATAAAAGAGGCGGCACAAAAAGAAAATATCGATTATTTAGAGATTTCATTTGTAAAAGAAAATTTAACAGATAGCACTAGTGAAAATATTACTGATACAAATACTAATATTATTGAACTTATGTTTTACTATGATTTATCTAATAAAGATAATGTAACCATTTATAGATACCATGATGGAGAAGTACATACATTTACAGAAAATGATACAAAAGGAGATGGAACATTTAGAGTAGATAGAACTAATAATTTAATTTATATGTATACAAGTAAATTTTCAACCTATGCTATAGGGTATAATAATGCACAAATACAAACTCCTTCAACAGGCTCTACTACATCAACTAATGCACAACCAACTCCTACTAGTAAAGTGGCTTTACCAATTTTAGAAAATGATACACAGTATTCAATTACTATAGAAATTGAAGGAGAGGGAACAGTTAGCCCTATGGGTGGAGATGATTTAAAAGTGGATGTTTCAAAAAATGATAGCAAAACTTTTACATTTACACCAAATGATGGATATATAGTAAAAGACGTTTTAGTAAATAGTGAAAGTAAAGGAAGCCTTAACGAGTATACTTTTGAAGATGTGAATGCAAATCACACATTAAAAGTTGTATTTGAAAAAGCAGAGGAAGTACTTGTAACTCATAAAGAAGAAACTGATACACAAAACACACAAGAAACAACTACAACAGAAGAAATTAAAGAGGGTAGTAATTTAATTTTTATATTAGGAGCTGCACTTGTAGTTGTTATTGGTATAGGAATAGTGATTAAAAAAGGTAAGAAAAGTGAATAGATAAATTATTAAAAGAGGTGGTGAATTAAATTTTTAAAGCCATATCTTTTGCTTTATTATTTAATATATTTTTTAAAATCATAATTAGGTTAATTTTAGCATTTATTATAAATTAGGTATTTAAATATTGTAAGAAATTAATATTGTATTAGCTTTTTTAAGTGCTATAATAAAAATAATTAAAGTAAATAGGAGGTTTTTAAAATGCAGATTTATTATGCAAAAGATTATCAAGGACTAAGCAGAAAAGCAGCTAATATCATTTCTGCACAAGTTATTTTAAAAAACAATTCAGTGCTAGGTCTTGCAACAGGCTCCACTCCATTAGGTGTTTATAAACAACTTATCGACTGGTATGAAAAAGATGATATTGATTTCTCAAAATGCAAAACTGTGAATTTAGATGAGTATTATGGTCTTTCAAAAGATAATAAGCAAAGCTATTATTATTTTATGGTAGAGAATTTTTTTAACCATATAAATATTAATTTTGAAAATATTAATATTCCAAATGGACTTAATAAAAATGAAGAAGAGGAATGCCAAAGGTATAATAAAATTATAAAAGATTTAGGTGGAATTGATTTGCAAATTCTTGGAATCGGCACAAATGGGCATATAGCTTTTAACGAGCCTGGAGAAGCTTTTGAAAAAGAAACTCATTGTGTGAAATTAAAAAAGGAGACGATAGAAGCAAATAAACGTTTTTTTGACAGTGAAGATATGGTTCCTAAAAAAGCTTATACAATGGGAATAAAAAGTATTATGAATGCAAAAAAAATACTTCTATTAGTTTCAGGTGAAAGCAAATCAGAAATTTTATATGATGCTTTGTTTGGGCCAGTAACACCGAAAGTGCCAGCTAGTATACTTCAACTTCATAATGATGTAATAGTAATAGCAGATGATGAAGCTTTAAAAAAAGTACAGGATTTAAAACCTAATTTAATAAAGAAAAATTAATAAACAATAAAATAATATGTTTAAAAATTAACAATATTTTTTATTTAACTTAAATGAAGAAATTAATGTTAATTTATGGTAAATGTCAATATACATAAATATATTGTGGTGATATAATGGATAGTAAGTTAAGTAAATTAATTAACTTACTATTTATTTTTGTGTATATTACTCCACTTTTTAATATATGCAAACAATGAAAGGAGCTTTTTCTGCTGATTTGCGGTGTGGCAATGTGGAGATTTGTCATAATATAAAATATAAAATATTTTATGAGATAACTAATTATCAAAATCATACTTATGGCTAATGTAACTCTAAAAAAAATTAAAAAGGTTTACGAAAAAGATGTAGTAGCGGTTCAAGATTTCGATTTAGAAATTAATGATAAGGAATTTATAGTTTTAGTTGGCCCTTCAGGTTGTGGTAAATCAACGACTCTTCGTATGGTAGCAGGGCTTGAAGATATTTCTGATGGAGAATTATTTATTGATGATGTTTTAATGAATGAAGTTATGCCAAAAGATAGAGATATTGCTATGGTGTTCCAAAACTATGCACTCTATCCTCATTTAAGTGTTTATGAAAACATGGCTTTTGCATTAAAATTAAAAAAAATAGATTCAAAAATTATAGATGATAAAGTAAGAAATGCAGCAGAAATTTTGGATATAACTAATTTACTTGATAGAAAACCAAAGGCACTATCTGGTGGTCAAAGACAAAGAGTTGCTATAGGAAGAGCAATAGTAAGGGATCCAAAAGTATTTTTAATGGATGAGCCTTTATCTAATTTAGATGCAAAACTTCGTAATCAAATGAGAACAGAGATTATGAAATTAAGACAAAGAATTGATACCACTTTTATTTATGTTACACACGATCAAATAGAAGCTATGACACTAGGAGATAGAATTGTAATAATGAAAGATGGATTTGTGCAGCAAATCGGTGCACCTACTGAAGTTTTTAATCATCCAAAAAATATTTTTGTAGCAGGATTTATTGGTTCTCCTCAAATGAATTTTTTTGAGGGAAATCTAGAAAAAAACAATGATAAATACTCTATAAAATTTGCAGAAAAAGAATTTGTTTTAGCAGATAGTATGCAAAATCACTTTAATAAAACTAATGTTCAAACTCAAAATGTTGTTATAGGAATAAGACCAGATCACTTAGATGTAAATGCTAATATAAAAGGATTTGAATCTTTTTTAGAAGTTGAAGAAATGATGGGTAGTGAAGTGTATGTGCATACAAAAACAAAAAATGATGAAACAGTTGTTTTAAAAATTCCAACGACTAATTGGGAACAAAATTTAAAAAATCATAACAAAAAAGAAAGTGTTAACCTATGTTTTGATTTAGATTTAATACATATTTTTAGTAAAGAAACACAACTAAATTTAATGAATGATATTTAGAGAAAGGTATGTGAAGAAATTGAATGATAATAAATTAAATAGTAAAAAAAAGCTTGTTACAATGGAGAGAATTAAAGAAAAAACAGCTTATAAATTTATTCTTATACCAGTTATATACTTTATCATTGTAAGATTTATTCCAACGATATTTTCTTTTATATTAAGTGTTATGGAATGGAACTTATTAAGTCCTAAAAGAAGTTTTGTAGCATTAGAAAATTATGAAAAATTATTTCAAGATGAAGACGTTATAACTGCACTAATAAATACATTTGAATATGTGTTAATATGTGTTCCGGTAATTGTTGTTTTAAGTGTAATACTTGGAGTTCTCCTAAACCATATTAAAAAAGGAAGAGGTTTTTTTAGGCTAGTTGTATTTATTCCTTATGTAACTAGTGTTTCAGCTATATCATATGTATGGAAATGGATGTTTATGGAACACGGTGGGGTAATAAACTCAATTTTAATGACATTTGGGATTTCCCAGCAGCCATTTTTAAATTCAAACACACAAGCTATATATGTGATTATGTCTAATGTTATATGGTCGAGCTTAGGATTTAATACGATAATAGTTTTAGCAGGTTTAATGCAAATTCCAAAAAGCTATTATGAAGCAGCACAGGTTGATGGTGCAAATGCATGGCAACAATTCACTAAAATTACTATACCACAATTAAATCCAACACTTACATACGTTGGAATTATGTCTACAATTAAAACTTTGCAAGTTTTCACTCAAATTTATAATATAGCAGATGTTCAAGGAGGTCCTTTAAAATCAACCTCTAGTATAGTTTTAGAGATATATCTTGCAGCATTTAAAAGCTATGATATGGGATATGCTAGTGCAATGACAGTTGTATTATTTGTGATTATACTAATTATCACTATATTCCAAATGAAAGTTTTAAATAGAGAAATCGATTAAAATTCATTTAAAATAAGAAAGGTATAAATCGATATGAAAAAGAAAAAGATGTTTTCTCAAACGGTTGCATATATAATTTTAACCATCTGTGGTATTATTATGTTATTTCCATTTCTATGGATGTTTGCAACAAGTTTTAAAACAGGTACAGAGGTTTATTCATTAAGCCTTATACCAAATGAATTCTCACTACAAAACTATGTAAATATATTAACAACATCTCCGTTTATAAGATGGTTTGGTAATAGTTTGATTGTTTCAGGAATAACAACTATTTCAGTGTTAATTTTTGATCCACTAGTTGGCTACACTTTTGCAAAATACAATTTCAAATATAAAAATTTAATATTTTTATTAATATTATCAACAATGATGATTCCAACTGAGATGATGATTATTCCATGGTATATTTCAATTTCAGAACTTGGTATTGGAAGCAGTATGGTATCCTTATTATTCCCAGGACTTATAAGTGCATTTGGTATATTCTTATTAAGACAGTTTTTTACAGGAATTCCTACTGATTTATTAGATGCTGGAAGAATAGATGGTTTATCTGAATTTCAAATCTATACAAAAGTTGCATTACCACTAGTAAAACCAGCATTATCTGCGCTAGGTATATTCACTTTTCTTGGAACATGGAATAGCTTTTTATGGCCTGTTATAGTATTAAGCGACGAAAATTTATACACAATAACAGTTGGTGTAGCACAATTCTCTAGTGAAGTTGCAAATCAATGGGATTTAATTATGACTGGTGCATCTATTGCAACAATTCCTGTTTTAATTATATTCCTAATATTCCAAAAACAAATTATCGAGGGTGTACAGCTTACAGGCGTTAAAGGGTAATTATATTAAATTCTAAAAAGAAAGAGGTTTAAGATGATTAATGGCATTAAAGTATATGATTCACATGTTCATTTTATAGTAAAAAATGATGGAATGGGATCATTTAGAGAAAAAAATCTATCAAATGATGAAATAGAAGCTAAAAAATTAATACGAGAAATGAGCACTTATCAAACAGAACAATGGAAAAAAGCATGGGGGTTTCCACAAGCTATTCCTACTCCAGATACTATAGAGGAAAGTGTTAAATTATGGCTTAATGATATGGATGCAAAAGGAGTAGATAAACTATGTTTTGTTACTGCTGGCTCTTTTGAGACTAGCAATAATAATATGGAAAAAATAATAAAACTTGGTAAGGGAAGATTTGTTGGATATGCATATCATGATCCATTTGCCAAAAACAGTGCAGAAATATTAGAAGATGCGATAGTAAATAAGGGGCTTCGTGGAATAAAAATTCTAGGCCCTGAATTATCAAAACCTCTTGATTCAAAAGAATTATGGCCATTATGGCAGGTTTGTGATAAATATAATGTTCCTGTTTTATTTCATTTTGGAATAATGGGAGCTGCTGGAGGTATATCACAGCACGTAAATATTTCTCCAGCAATAATTCACGATGTTGCAAAAGCGTTCCCAAGAGTAAAATTTATAGTTCCACATTTTGGATGCGGAAAATTAGAAGATACATTTATGCTTTGCTGGGTATGCCCTAATGTATATATCGACACATCTGGCTCTAATCAATGGACTAGATGGATGCCTTATAAAATAACAGTTAAAGATTTACTTTCAAGATATTATGAAACAATAGGCCCAAAAAGAATTTTATTTGGAACAGATGGATCATGGTTTCCTCGTGGATTTGTTACAAAATATTATGATTCTCAAATAAGAGATTGTTTTGAGCTTGGATTTAAAGATGAAGATATTAATGATATATTCTCAAATAACATTAATAGAATATGGAGCGAATTTAAAGGATAGAGGTTAATTTGAATAAATTTATAATAAATGCTAGTACAAAAAAGGTTTTATCACTCATAATAAAACATCAGCCAATTTCAAGAAAAGAAATTTCAGAATTAAGTGGCTTTTCAAAACCAGCTGTTACTTATAGTATTAATAGTCTTTTAGAAATAGGGCTTGCTGTTGAAAGTGGAGATTCACCATCTTCATCAAACGGTGGGCCAAGACCAAAAAACTTATACCTAAATAATAAATTTGGGTATATTATAAGTATATTAATACGATCAAGTGTATCACTATTAAAAGTGTGCAGTATTAATGGGGAAATTTTATCTTCGTATGAATTTAATAGTAATCAATATGAAAATTTTAATTTCATGATAAAAGATATAATAAAAGTTTCAAAAAGTATTTTAGATGAATATACATTAGAAAAAAATATAGGTATAGGAGTTTCCATTCCAGGAACTGTTAAAGATAATAAAGTTATTTTTTCACCTATTTACGATGTTGATTCTTTTGATATAGAAAATGAATTTTTATCTTCATTAAAAACTGATATTTTTTTCGAGCGTGATGTTTATAATATGGCTCATGGTGAAAGATGGTTTGGCTTGGCTCAAAAATACTCAGATTATTTTTGTATATGGTCTGGTACAGGTATAGGTGGGGTAGCAGTTGTTAATTCAAAACTTGTAAAAGGAGTTGAAAATTTTGCAGGCGAGATTGGATTTTTAATAACTGATAGTAGTGATGTTTTAAAAACACAAACTTTAAATTCGTTTGGTAGTTTTGAGAAAAGGGCTAGTATTGGTGTTATTGAAAATAAACATAATTTAGAAACTAAAAAATTAATAGAAGAATTTAATGATGATGAAACTATTAAAAAAGAGATTATAAAGAGCTGCGAAAATTTAGCAAGAGGCCTTGCGAATATAATCCTTGTTTTAAATCCAGAAGCTATAATAATTAATGGAAGATTTCGCCTTTTAGAAAAAACAGTTGAAAATATTTTAAATGAAGAATTAAAGAGAATATGTCCTGTTTTTTGCAAAATAGAATATTCAAAAATGGGATCAGATGCAATAATTCTAGGTGGAGTATATCATGTGTTAAATAAAAAACTAGATATAGAATTATAAAACAAAAAGAAAGGACTTATTTTTATGATAACAAAACAAGAAATTCAAAATAAAGACGGAACATCATTTCCCGCAAAAAGCTTTCAAAAAAGTGTTTTAGCTCCGGTTTTTGATATACAAAAAAAATATTATTTTAGATCTTTTATAGATATGACAAAAGCACACGTTGTAATGCTTTTAAAACAAAATTTATTAAATGAAAATGAAGCGAAAACTATTCTTTTAGGTATGAGTGAAGTAGAAAAAATAAATTTTGAAGAAAAGGAGTATGATCCAAAATTTGAGGATATGTTCTTTATGTTTGAAAAAAATCTAGAAGAAAAAATTGGTGTAGATTTAGCAGGAAAAGTTCATACAGCAAGAAGTAGAAATGATATATGTGTTGCTGAATTTAGAATAGTGATGAGAGAAAAAAATCTGAAAATTTTAAAAAGCATATTAAATCTTCAAGATGTTCTTCTTACTTTAATTAGTGAAAACTTTGAAACAGTTATGCCAATGTATACTCATACACAGCCTGCGCAGCCATCTACATTGTCACATTACTTATTATCAATGTATGATGTTTTAACAAGAGACTATAATAGATTTTTAAAAGCTGAAAAAGGGATTAATAAATCACCTCTTGGAGCCGCAGCAATTACAACTACTGCTTTTAATATTGATAGAGAATATACAGCAGAACTACTAGGTTTTTATGAGCCTTTAGAAAATAGCTATGATAGCATATCTTCAACTGATCATACTTTAGAATTTGCATCATCTATAATGACACTTTCTATTAATTTATCAAGATTTTTAAATGATTTACTAGCTTGGTGTACAAAAGAGTTCAATTTTGTGTATTTAGAAGATGGTTATGTGCAAAAAAGCAGTATAATGCCTCAAAAAAGAAATCCATCATCACTAGAAAGAACAAGGCCTCTTTTAAGTAGAGTTTTATCACAAGCCCAAAGTGCGTATACAATAATGCACAACACACCATATGGTGATATAGTTGATAATGAAGAGGAACTGCAAGAACATATTTATATGGCATGTGAGTATGTTGTAGATGCAATGGATTTAATTTCAAATGTTATTGGTACTATGAAAATCAATAAAGAATTACTATATAATCTTTCAAAGCAAAATTTTATTACGGTAACAGAACTTGCGGACACCTTAGTTAGAGAAGCTAATATATCTTTTAGACAAGCACATAGTGTAACTTCTAAAATTGTAAGAGAATTACATAGTAAAAATTTAACTAGCGAAGATATCACAGAAGAATTTGTTGAAAAAATTGTTGATGAAGTAGTTGGTATTAAAACAAATATTAATCTTAATATGATAAAAACAGCACTTGATCCTGTGAATTTTGTGAATGTTAGAAGTATACTAGGAGGACCATCTCCAAAAGTTACTATGAAAATGTATGAAAATAGATTAAATGGGTTTAAATTTGAAAAAGAATCACTAGAAAATATTAAAAACAGATATAATAAAGCCCAAGAAATTCTTAATGAAAGAATTAAAGATATTATAAAAGGGTAGTGATAATAATGAAAAATCATATAGGAATAGATGTAGGAGGTACATTCACTAAAATTTGTGTTACTGATGAGAATTTAAAAATAATAAAAACATTTAAAACAAAAACACAAACAAGTGAAGGTATTATACAATTTTTAGAAAATATAATTAAAAAAGAATTATCTGAATATGATATTGAATCTGTTAATATCGGATTTCCTGGTAGTGTTGATTCAAAACTTGGAACTTTAGATATGGCACCATCTATTATAAAAGGTAAAATTAATATCAAAAAGCTTTTAGAAGAAAAGATGGATTTTAAATTTAATATTGAAAATGATGTGGATTGCTGGGCAGCTGCTGAAGGGAAAATTGGCTCATGTGTTGATATTTCGAATTATGTATTATTAACTTTTGGTACTGGTATTGGAGCGAGTTTAATTTTAGATTCAAAGGTTTATAAAGGCTTTAATAATATGGCAGGCGAAGTTGGATATATGGTTTTTTTAGAAGATTTAGATAAAAAAGCAAAATCAAAAAATGAGTTTGGCTCATTTGAATCAAAAGCTTCAGCAAAAGCTATAATTGAGGATTATCAAATAGAAAATGAAGGTGCTATAACACAGCAAGAAGCATTTGATGAAGTATTTAATAATGTTAGTGATAAAAGTACTGAGTTTCTTAATAATAAAATGAACTATATTGCAGTATCGGTTGCAAATATTATAGCTTTATTAAATCCTGAAGCAGTGGTAATAGGCGGTGGATTAACAGAAAATTGGACATCATTTGAAAAAGATTTAAAAGAAAAACTCGATATATTAATTGAAACTAAAACAAAAATTTTAATTTCAAAAACTGGCAATTTTGGCGGTGCACTTGGTGCAATAATACTTGGTCTTGAACACTAAAAATAGTGTAAAGATAAATTAAAAACAAAAAATGAAAGGACCTATTATGAAAAAATTACTTAGCTTAATCATCGCACTCTCCATGACTGTTTCACTTTTAGCAGGATGTTCATCTTCAACAGAGGCTGAAACTTCTGAAGATGGAACTATTACTATTGAATATTGGCAATATGTATTTGATGCAAAAGTAGATCTTATCGACGAATTAATCGTAGAATTTGAAGCTGCAAATCCTGGAATAAAAGTTGAACACAAAAATTTCCCTTATGCTGATTACGAACAAAAATTAGCGGCTGAAATAGCAGCAACTCATTCATCAAGTGATGGCCCAAATATTATTAACATCTTTTATGGCTGGGTTCCAAAATATGTTCAATCAGGTGTATTAGCACCTCTTCCTGAAGAGAGTTTTCCAACATCAATGATTGATGAAGAATTTGCACCAATGGTGCAAATAAATAAAATAGAAGGTACATATTATACTATACCAACTGCTGTTAGAACTTCAGCTTTATTTTATAATAAAACATTACTAGAAGAAGAAGGATATACAATTGAAGATGTTCCAACAGATTTAATTGAATATACTGAATTTGCAGAAAAATTAACTATTTGGGATGGAGATACTTTAGTAAGAGCTGGGCAAACGTGGGAGCCAAACGGACAGTATCACTCATGGTTTAGACCTGTTTTAATGACTCAATTTGGAGCTACTCCTATAAGTGCTGATGGAAAAACAGCAAACTGGGAAAGCGAAGAAGCTATAGAAGCTTTTGAATTCTTTATGTCACAAACAACAGATTATAAATTAGGTGCTGCTGGTTTTTACACAGATGACGTTACAGCATTTTCAACTGGTAATGCTGTGTTCCATGTAGACGGATCATACAGATTAGGCTCACTTCACACAAATATGACAGAACATGAATGGGGTGTTGTGCCACTACCTACATATGAAGGAAATCAAGGATCATTTGGTTCTTTCTGGACTAATGGTATAACTGCAAAAACAATGGAAGATGAAGAAAAAGCAGCTGCTTCAGTTAAATTCCTTGAATTTTTAAGTAGTGAAGAAGTTATGGTTAGATGGACACAAGAAGTTGGTGAAATTGGCGCTAGATCTTCAATAGCAACATACGAAGAGTTTACAAGTGATCCAACAATGGCACCATTTATTGATGCTTTAGATTATGCTACATCATATTTCTATGTAGATGAAGCTGCAGATAAACAAATCATAATGACTGCTATCGATGAAGTTTTATTAAATGGAAAAACTCCAGAAGAAGCTTTAATTGAAGCTGATGCAAAAGCACAAGAATTATTAGATGAATACTGGGAAGAATAATTTAATAATCAAAATATTTTAGATATTAAAATAAGCTGGAAGTAAAATTCTAGCTTATTTTTTTTATTTTAAAGAAAGCGAATAAAAAAGACTTCACGATTATATTTTATCGGAAGTCTTTTTTTGATATGAGTATAATTTTTAATGCTCTATATAACTTTCAAAATCATCTGGAAGATTAATTTCTATATTTTCATTAATACTATAATATTCGGTATAAGTGTTTGTTATAATAGTGCCAGAAAGGGCAGGGGTGTCCACATTTATTTCAATTGTTATATCGCTTTCTAATATTTTACCGTCTTTTGAGGTAATAGTTTTTCCATTAGCGGTTACAAATTCTATTTCATCTCCAAATGAATGTATTTGTTTTAATTCTTCAATATGTTCTAATAAGTTATCTTCATTTATGGAGTAAGAAAAAACAATATAATCATCATTTTCTTCAAATGAGAAATCTATTAATTCTTCTGCCGTAAATGTAGCTGTTGAATAATCAATTTCAGGGAAAAGTTCATCTTCAGTGATTTTTGATTTTAATTTTGTTTCACCGTATTTTGTGTAGAAATATCCATCTAGATAAAATACTTCTATATTATCAATACCTATTTCTAAAAGTGCTTTAGAATTTGATAAACTATAATATTTAATATTATCTTCATCTGTAAAATCATACTTAATTTCATGTTCTTCATTAGTGATAGTAGTGCTGTTAGCTAATATTAATTCGCTTTCGGTATACATTTTTAAATGGGCCGATGTCGGATTTGAAACTTCGGACATAATTTTATTGAATAATTCTTCATTAGTTAATTGGATTTCTGTTGCTTCTGTTTTGGGTGTGCTGTTTTCATCAGTTGTATTTTGAGAGCAAGCCACTAAAATTATTGAAAATACAATAATTAGAAGTAAAATAAATTTCTTTTTCATAAATAACCATCCTTTAATATATTATATTATACTTAATATTTAATATAGATTCAATAGCTATAATTTATTTTTTAGTTATAAAAGTGTAAAATCTGTAAAATTAATATATATACTCTATACTAATTAAAATATTTATGCTAACATTAATTATATTAAAAAATAGAAAGATAAGGGTGAATTCATATGAATGAAAATTTTAATCTAATTATGTATGATGAAGAAGAAATATTAGCATTAGAGACTCATATTGCAAAAGCATATGGAGAATTTGATAGTGTGTTACACGAAATTATTTCTCCTGATATTCATGTTGATATTTGTGTAATTAAACCGACTAAAGAAAGAAATTTTTACACACTAATCACTATGGGAATGGGTGCTTATAAAATGGATGTACCAGAAGAAATCTCAAATAAATCCAGAGCAGAATTATGCATATATCTTCCAAATGATTGGGATATTAATAATGATGATGAAAAATTTTATTGGCCAATGCGATGGCTTAAAATCCTTGCAAGACTTCCAATAGAACATAAAACTTGGCTTGGATATCTACATACAATTCCATCAGGAGAGCCTTTAGCTGACAATACAGAACTAGCAGGATTTATTTTAGATATACCAAATACAATAACTAGCGAAGAATGTAAACTTCCAAATGGTGATATAGTTAATTTTTATTCACTTATTCCACTTTATGAAGAAGAAATGTCTTACAAAGTTGATAATGGGGGAGAAGCATTACTATCAAGAATAGAAAATATAAAAGAGGATATTCACCTAGTTGATATAAATAGGGAAGCTGTAGTTGATTTTGAGGAAGTTTATGGAGGGATAATTGATGCAGCACAATCACATATAGAATCTATATATGAAAAAGAACTTGAAGTAGATTATATTGTAGCATTAAACCATATAGCTATCTACTTAAGATGGACTATTGAAAATGATATGATGTGCGATGAATTCAATGAAGAATTTAGCGACGTAATAGAAATGCTAAGAAATAAAGATACCAGCCTAGATTTGCGAATTTTTTTACATAAAGAATTTAATGGCAGATTATTAATATATTTGTTTAATGACAAGGGTGCAAGCTTTACAGCTGATTATTATGGAGAAAATAGATATCCAAGAGATGTTGATAGATATGCTCTTGAATACTTTAAAGAAAGAAAAAAAGAGCACAAAGATGAAGATTATTTATTTGTTCCTTATGATGAAAATTACTACGAGAAAATGAAAAAATATATTGATAAAGCTTATGAAGAATTTAATAATAAAAATTAAAACTAGGAGAATATTTATATGGAAAATAGTGAATTTAAAGCATCTGGATGGGATGCAATATCAAATGAATTTGATAGAATTTATCCAAATCAAAAAGAACCTTTACATATGGGAACACTTATTTCCTGGGAACTTGGCGGAAATGATCCATTAAGAGGTATTAGCATATATGATGCAGGGGAGTATTGGCATTTTGTTTCATATGGGCTAACCGAATTATATGAAAAAGAGAGTGAAGATTTAGAGTGGAGCGGATATGGAATGGAATTTACTCTAAAGCTTAAAAAAGATTCAAGATTAAATGATGATGATGAAATTCGTTCTCTTTGTGGAATATTTCAAACTCTTGCAAGAATGACATTTACGAATGGAAGTTTATTTTTGCCTTATCAATATATTTATACAGGACAAACAAATGGAATGGATGCAAATCAAACTTCTAATATTACAGGATTTTTAACTATTCCTGACACAGAAGCTAACTCATTAAATACAGAAAATGGAAAAGTAGACTTTGTTCAATTTGTTGGAGCTACGGATAATGAATTAAAAGCTGTTTTAAATAAAGAAATTACAGTGAAAGATTTATATGAAAAAATCGGAAGTGATTTAACTGATTATTATAGAAATGAAGTGATTTAAAATAAATATGCAGACCATTAAGGTCTGCATATTTATTTTAATAAAATTTAATTATTTTAAAATTTCTTTAATTATAATTCCTTCAGCTTTCTCTAATTCTAAATTTAAAATTTTAGCAAAAGTTGATGCTTCATCAACTAAATTATAACGTTCATTAGTTATATAGTTTTCTTTAAAACTAGGTCCGCATCCTATAAAAATTGGTTGTGGGCCTTTGTGTGGGAGATGCCCATGAGAAGCTTTTGAATATTTGTAGTTTTCACTATTAGATAAAATTATTAAATCGCCAGTCACATCTTCGCCAAATACAGTTGATCCGACACCTTCTAAAATAAATTCAAAATCACCACTTAAATTAAAATGTTCCAAACAATATTTTTTATCAAAAACTGCCTCAACACCATATTCTTTTGTGTTTTTTATATCTAATAATAAATTAAGTAATCGTTCTTTTTCTTTTAAATCATCAGGATTTTTCATCACAACTTGAGTAGATAATGAAGCAGAGTGGCAAAAAGCTGTGTAATCTACTATATTATTATTTTCATCTAGTGTAATAAAACCTTCTTTTACTAAAAGTATGTTAGGGTTAAATAGCTGATTTATATCTAAATGGCCATGATCACCGGTGATAACAAAATTTGTATCTTCAAAAACACCCATATCTATAGTAGCATCTATAATTCTGCCAATCCATCCATCAAGCTCCATTATCGCACGATTAATTATTATTCCGTTTTGCCCATAATGATGTCTTGCATTATCTAAATTCACATAATGAATTATCATAACTTCAGGAGTATCTTTTTTTATAATATCTGTCGCACAACAAGTTAAAAATTCATCATAAAATGGCTGTTTCATAATTTGGGTTTTATAAAAATGTCTATCGAAGATACCGTCTTTTATCATAACACTTTTTGAATTACTCTTATTATATAGTGTTTTTGTATCAACAGTTTCATCCTTTGGCCAAATTTCAGCAATTAAATAATCAGCACTAGGACAAGCGCCAAAAACTGGCCATGCAAGGGCAGCTGTTTTATATCCAGCTAATTTTGCAACGTCTAATAAAGAGGGAACTTTTAAATCTTCATAATACCAATACCAGTCAGCAGGATTTTTACTAAGATTTAGCTTAGTATTTTGAAATATACCACTTGTTTTAGGGTATGTTCCGGTTATAATAGCTGTGTGAGCAGGATATGTAAGAGTTGGATACACACAATGCATTCCGCCATTTACAATACTGCCTTTACTTATTAATTTTGAAAAATTAGGTAAACTTTTTAAAAAATTTAAATCTTCAAAAAATAGTGAATCAATTGATAATAACATTAATCTTTTCATTTTATTGCTCCTGTATATTAAATTATTTTATTTATAATTAATATACTACACATAAGTAAAAATAAAAACGAGATAAAGGTAAATTATTAGTAAAATTATATAAACAGATAA
>CAYJEK010000006.1:0-64318 GCA_964369205.1 uncultured Oscillospiraceae bacterium
GCCATTCCTTTGTCTTTTTATGATATAAAGTTTCTTTATCGATACTCCACTATAATTGCATCTTTTTATTTTATATATTATTAGTAATATGAACAACTTGATTGTATTTTAAGTAAACTCTTGGTGCTCTTTTATTTAAAGAGCAAAGTAAATTTCCAGGAAGAGTTGAGAGTTTAGTTGCAGTTTTGTGAAAGCTCTGATTACCCTCGCCACCAATTACTAAAACTTCATCGCCTGATTTTATCTTTGAATTGTTTCCGATATCCACCATAAATTGATCCATACAAATTCTTCCGATGATAGGATAATCTTCGCCATTGATTTTCACTAAATGATTAGTGCCAGATAATGTTCTTGGAAGACCATCTGCATAGCCACAGCACACCGTTGCGATATTTGTATTGTTTTCAACTTCATATGTAAGGCCATAACCTATAAATTGACCTTTTTTAACAGGTTTTATATGAGTTACTATGGATTTTAAATCAAGTGCTGGGATTAAATCAGGCATTATAACTTCATTTGACGGATAATATCCGTATAAAATACAGCCAGGGCGAAGCATATTAAATTCGCTTTCAAGCTTTCGTGCAACACCGCCTGAATTTTGTCCGTGAAAAAGTTTTATGTTAAATCCTTTTTTTAATAAACTATATTTTACCTCATTAAATAAATTTATTTGATTTTGGGTATAATTTAAATAAAATTTGCCCACCATATCACTTGATGCAAAATGAGTATATAGTCCGCTAAAACGAAGGTTTTGTAAATTTTGAAGCTCAAACATTTCATTTAGAGCTTTATCTTTATCATATATCATATCAAAGCCAAGTCTGCCCATACCAGTGTCTATTTTAATATGGCAATCTAAAGGATATAAAGCATAATTATCAAGTTCTTTTGCGTACTCTAAACTAATAATACTTTGAGTTAAATTATTTAAAGCAAGCTCCGTTGCAAGTTTTGGCTCTGTGTAGCCTAATATTAAAATAGGTTTTGTTATTCCTGATTTTCTAAGTTGTATCGCTTCAGAAAAAGAGGATACACTAAGGCCTGAAATATCTAAATCTTGATATATTTTTGAAATGTATGGAGCGCCGTGTCCATATGCATCAGCCTTTACTGTTGCATACATAGGCAGTTTTGAAATTTTTTTAATTACATTATAATTATGAATTATGGCCTCAATATTAACTTCACACCAAACATGATTTTCAACTAATTGCATAAAGCCTCCTAGTTTATATTTTGTTTTTTAGTCCCCAGCCATCTAGGTTTTTATTTTGAAAAGCAGTGAGAGATTTTTTTCTAAAAGCAGGATCAGTTTTTGATTTTTCATTAACAAATTCTTTCATATTCTGTCTATTTGTTATTCCATCAACCTTGCAAACAGATTTTACTAAAGGCGCTTCTATTTCATTTAATGCTTTAATAACATCACTCTCAACGGCAAGAGCTAGAGGACGAATCATTGTTATATCCTTAATAGAAAGATATGTAACGGGCGAAAATGTTCCTATTCTTCCCTCATTCCATAAGTTCATATAAAATGTTTCTATTGCATCATCTAAATGATGTCCAAGAGCAAGTTTATTAGCGCCAAGCTCTTTTATAAAATCATGCATAGCACCTCTTCTCATTCTAGCGCAAAGGGAGCAAGGGTTTTCTTCTTTTCTCTCATCAAAAATAATAGGGCCAATATCTGTTCTTTTTATATGATATTCTATTCCGTGGCTTTTAAAAAGGTTCTCTAAAATAGAAAAATCAGTGTCGCTTCCTGAAAAGCGAGGATCAATAGTTATTGCAATAAGTTTAAAATCGATATCTATATATTTTCTAACACTTTCAAGAGATAAAGTTAAAAGTACACTATCTTTTCCTCCAGAAACTCCAACAGCGACAACATCGCCATCTTGAATCATATCATATCCCACTATACCTTTTCGAACTAGTCCTGAAAGGCGCTGAAAGTAATTTGCCATAAGTTTAATCATTCCTTTATATAATAAATTTATTTTTTAAGTAGTTATAAAATATAGTATAGTTTATTTTGATAGTTTTTACAAGAAAAAATTAGTGAAAAAGTCGTTAAAAAGTGAAATTGCCTATAAAGGAAAATAGAGTAAATACGAGGAAAATCTATGAAAACAAGAGTAAAACTTGAATACGTTAAAATAAATTAAAAAAAGTATTGACTTTTTATGCCAAAATATATATACTAATACTACACCCGAAAGGGTTTTTAATTTTGTAAACCAGAATTAAAAATATAAATAGGAAAAATTTAATGGAGGATATTATGAGTACTTTTTTACAAAACCCAGAAAAAGTTGAACGTAAATGGTATGTAATAGATGCTGCTGGAAAACCACTAGGTCGTGTTGCTGCAAGAGCTGCTGATTTATTAAGAGGTAAAGGCAAAGTTACTTTTACACCAAACGTTGACTGTGGCGATCATGTTGTAATTATAAACTGTGATAAAGCAGTTTTAACAGGATCAAAACTTGATAACAAATTCCACTACCATCACTCAGGATGGATTGGCGGAATGAAATCTGTTGATTACAGAACATTAATGGCTAAAAATTCAGATAAAGCAATGACACTTGCTGTTAAAGGGATGATTCCATCAAACAGAATTGGTGCTAAAGCATTAACAAGATTAAGAGTTTACAAAGGTGCACAACACGATAATGCTGCACAAAAACCAGAAACTCTTGAGTTTTAATTAGAAGGAGGATAATTATTATGTACGAAACAAAAGCATATTTTTATGGCACAGGTCGTCGTAAATCTTCCGTTGCAAGAGTTAGAGTTTACAGCGGTAGCGGTAAAATCACTATCAATGGCAGAGATATCGATGATTTCTTTGGCTTAGAAACATTAAAATTAATCGTTCGTCAACCAATCACACTTACAAATACATTAGATAAATTTGATATAGCTGTAAATGTTAAAGGTGGCGGTGTATCAGGACAAGCTGGTGCAATTAGACACGGTTTTTCAAGAGCGTTACTACAATACGATGAAACATTACGTCCAGAGCTTAAAAAAGCAGGATTCCTAACTAGAGATCCTCGTATGAAAGAACGTAAAAAATACGGTCTTAAAGCTGCTCGTAGAGCTCCGCAGTTCTCAAAAAGATAATTTCTTTTATACTGTATTCAAAAGACTTCCCGTTTGGGGAGTCTTTTTTATTTATAAATCATTATATTTTCTAAGTAATTTAATTTTTTCTTTTTTTATAGTTTCATCATCTAAATTGATAATAATACACTCCTCGCACATTCCTATATTATTTATAGATATTGTATTTAATATACATTTATAGTTATCGCAATATATACAAAAAATATTTTCACATTTCATATAACTCTCCTTAAAGTGAACTAGTATTAGTCCCATTATAACATGTAATACTATTAAAATAAAGAAAAAGAACTGAAATTGGTTCAAAAATGGTGATTTATATGAAAGAACAAAAAATAAAATTTGATAGTCATGTTAATATCGGTGAAAATATTCGAAGGATAAGAAAAGAAAATAATATAGGACAAACAGAACTTGTAAGGCTTATGCAATTAGAGGGAGTAACAATAACTCGAGAAAGTTTAGTTAAGATTGAAAGAGGTATACAACATATATCAGCATCTCAATTAAAAAGTATAAAAATTATTTTAAATACAACATTTGATGAAATTTTAAAATAAATATTGATTTAATACTTTTATAAAATAAACAAAGGAATGGCGAAAACCATTCCTTTGTTTCTTATTTATAAATTCTTTTATGTTCAACTATTTAGTAAAATAATCAACTGCACCTTTAAATATTTTTAAAGGAAGAGGATTTTGTATGTTTTTAAATGTACCATTTTCATATCTTTCACTATGTAGCATTTTTCCAAAAACTCTGCCATCAGGACTAGTTATACCTTCAATGGCAAGCATTGAATCATTAAGATTAAATTTAATATCGCTTGTAGCTTCGTTATTAAAATCAACATACTGTGTGGCAATTTGTCCATTAGTTATCATTGTTTTTAGCATTTCTTCGCTTGCGATAAACCTGCCCTCACCATGACTTAAAGCGCCCATGGCATTATCACCAACATTGTGGTGCATTAGCCAAGGAGATTTTACAGAGGAAACTCTAGTTCTAACGATTCCAGATTGATGGCGAGAAATAGTATTAAAAGTAAGAGTTGGCATATCTTTATTTGGTGATGTTATTTTACCATAAGGAACAAGACCAAGTTTTACAAGTGCCTGAAAACCATTACAAATTCCAAGTGCGAGTCCGTCTCTTTTTTCTAAAAGAGCAGTTATTTCATCAGCTATAAGTGGGTTTTGTAGCATTGAGATAATGAATTTTGCACTGCCATCTGGCTCATCTCCGCCAGAAAATCCGCCTGGAATGGCTAAAATATTTGCCTCTTTTAATTTTTTAGAAAGGTTTCTTGCAGATGATTTAATATCATCGCTAGTTAGATTCTTAACTACAAATATTTCAGTTTCCGCACCTTGGCGTTTAAAAGCTTTTGCTAAATCATATTCAGAGTTTGTGCCAGGGAATACAGGAATTAAAACTTTTGGTTTAGTTGTTTTAATTTTAGGTGAAAGCTTTGTAGTATCTGCTGTGTATGAAATAGTTTCTAATTTTTTAGGTTTTTGCATAATAGATTTTGTTGGATAAACTTCTTCTAGGGGAAGTGTCCAAGTATTTTTTAGTTTATCTAATTTAATGTTTTTTCTATTGTAGATAATAGCTGGCTTTTCTATTGTCTCACCTATTTTTTTGCCGAAACGTAAAATAGAATCAGTTTCAATTATAAAAGCACCATAGTTTTTCTCAAAAAGCTCATCAGGAGTAATTTTATTTGAAAGTTTTACACCAATATCATTACCAAAAGCCATTTTAGAAACACCCTCAGCGATACCGCCAAACCCAACAGCCCAGCAAGATAAAACTCTTTTATCCATAATAGCTTTTTGAACTTGCTTGTATGTTTTTAATAAGCTTTCTTTATTATATAATCCATTCTCATCTTTTAAAGGGGTTACAAGGTATAAATTAGAGCCTGATTTTTTAAGTTCAGGTGAAATTATATTTTCAACCTCTTGTGTGCCACAAGCAAAAGAAACTAAAGTTGGAACAACATCAAGATTTTCAAAACTACCACTCATACTATCTTTTCCGCCAATAGCACCTATATTAAAAGCAAGTTGTGCTTCAAGGGCGCCAAGCAGTGCAGAAACAGGTTTACCCCAGCGAATATCATCTTTTCTTAATCTTTCAAAATATTCTTGGAATGAAAGATAAGTCTTTTTAATATCTCCTCCAACAGCCACAAGTTTTGCCACTGATGATACAACAGCATAATAAGCTGAGTAGTAAGGATTTTCCTGAGCAAGGTATGGATCAAATCCATAGCTCATAATACTTGCAGTTGAAATTTCTTTTTCTTCGCTATTTATTTTTGCAACCATTGCTTGCGCTGGTGTCATTTGAGTTTTTCCACCAAGAGGCATTAAAACAGTGCCAGCGCCAACAGTTGAATCAAATCTTTGGATAAGTCCAATTTGAGATGCCACATTTAAATCTTTTATTATATTATCAAATCTTGTGTAAACATCAATTTCATTTAATAATCTAGGGGTAGGTAAAGATTTTAAAATTTTTGCATTTGCAAATTTTTGAGCCCCTGATGTATTTAAGAATTCTCTTGATAAATTAACAACTTTATCTCCATTTGAATACATTTCAAGATAGCCACTATCAGTAACATCAGCAACTTTAGTTGCAAGTAAGTTTTCTTCTTTAGCAAGTTTTATAAACTTTTTAAGGTTTTTTGCGTCGATTACAACTGCCATTCTTTCCTGACTTTCACTAATTGCAATTTCTGTTGCAGTAAGACCTTCGTATTTTTTTGGAACTGCATCAAGGTTAATGGATAAGCTATCGCATAATTCACCAATAGCAACACACACACCGCCAGCACCAAAATCATTACAACGTTTAATCATTTTTGTAACGACTTGATTTTTAAATAATCTTTGGATTTTTCTTTCCTCAGGTGCATTTCCTTTTTGAACTTCAGCTCCACATTCCTCTAAAGAAGAAATATCGTGAGCTTTAGAAGAGCCAGTAGCACCACCACAGCCGTCACGGCCAGTTTTTCCACCTAAAAGAACGATTACATCACCTAAACTAGGCTCTTTTCTTACAACATTTTTAATAGGAGCAGCACCAACAACTGCGCCAAGCTCTAGTCTTTTTGCTTTGTATGAAGGATGATAGAATTCACTAACGTGTCCTGTTGCAAGGCCTATTTGATTTCCGTATGAAGAGTAGCCAGCTGCTGCTGTTTGGCAAATTTTTCTTTGAGATAGTTTGCCTTTTAAAGACATATATAAAGGCTCAGTAGGATCAGCGGCACCAGTTACACGCATAGCTTGATAAACAAAACTTCTTCCTGAAAGAGGATCACGAATAGCACCTCCAAGACATGTTGCAGCGCCTCCAAAAGGCTCAATTTCAGTTGGATGGTTATGAGTTTCATTTTTAAACATCAATAGCCATTTCTCTTTTTTATTATCAGCAGTAACGTCTATTTTAACACTGCAAGCGTTTATCTCTTCACTCTCATCAAGATTTTTTAATTTGCCTATTTTTTTAAGATACTTAGCACCGATAGTTGCCATTCCCATTAAAGTATCGCTTCTGCCATTTGGATATAATTCATTTTTTATATTTAGATATTTTTCAAAACTTTTTTTGATGTTTTCATCTTGAATATCTATTTTACTTAAATTAGTAAAAAAAGTAGTGTGTCGGCAATGATCAGACCAATATGTATCGATAACTTTTAATTCTGTTAAAGTAGGATTTCTTTTTTCAGTGTTTTTAAAGTAATTTTGGCAAAAAAGTAAATCATCTTTATCCATAGCAAGAGAATAATCAGCTATAAATTCATCAATTTCGCTATCCTTTAGAGAGTTGAATTCTTTTATAATAGGAGTTTTCTTTGGCTCCTCATATAAAAAATCAAGGCTTTTTGGCATATCCATTGAAGCGAGTCGTGATTCAACTGGATTTATTAAATATGCTTTAATTTTTTCGATATCATTTATAGAAAGATTACCAAATAATTTATAAATTTTTGCATAGCGAACAGTTGGGAGATTTTTTGCTGTTATAAATTGAATACATTGCTGTGCACTATCGGCTCTTTGATCGAATTGACCAGGAAGAAGCTGAACGGCAAATGTGTTTTCATCTTCTGGGATAGTGAAAAAAACATCATCAACAACAGGCTCTGAAAAAACAGAAGTAACAGCAGTATCAAAATCTTTTTTAGAGATATCACTCACATCATATCTATTATAAATCTTAACTTTTTGTAGAGTTGTTATCCCTAGAGTATTTTTTAAATCTTGAAAAATAGATTTATCTTCATTATTAAATCCTGTTTTCTTTGAAACGTAAACTCTATATACCATTAGCGAGCTCCTCCAATATCTTTTCTATAAAAACTATCTTTAAAACTTATTTTTTCCACATTGTTATAAACATTGTCCTGCGCAGTTTTTAAATCTTTTCCAAGGCTACAAAGCCCTAAAACTCTACCACCATTACTTAAAAATTCACCATCTTTTAAAAGTGTTCCTGAGTGATAGATATAATCAAAGCTATCATTTTGTCCGTTTTCTAAAAGACCGTTTATTTTAAAGCCTTTTTCATAACTTGTTGGATATCCACCAGAACATAGCATAACAATAATAGCCGTATCATCACTATTTATAACTTCTATTTCTTCTAATTTTTCATCAATAACAGCATTTATAATAGTTAATAAATCTGTTTTTAATAAAGACAGGCAAACCTGTGCTTCAGGATCACCAAAACGGCAGTTATACTCAATAACTTTTGGTCCTGTTTCAGTTAGAATTAATCCAAAGTATAAAACACCTTTAAAAGTGCGATTTTCTTTGTTCATAGCATTTATAGTAGGAATAAAAATTTCATTAAACGCTCTTTCTTCTAAATCTTTTGTGTAGTAAGGGTTTGGAGCAATAACTCCCATTCCACCAGTATTTAAACCCTCATCATTATCAAAAGCTCTTTTATGGTCTTTTGCACTAATCATAGGCTTTATAGCTTTCCCATCAGTAAAAGCTAAAACAGAAACTTCCATACCAGTTAAAAATTCTTCAATTACAATTTCACTACTACTATCGCCAAACATAGAATTTTCAAGCATATCGATAACTGTTGTTTCTGCTTCTTTGAAATTTTGAGCAATAATAACTCCTTTTCCAAGTGCAAGGCCGCTAGCTTTTATAACAATAGGGTATGTATTGTTTTTTTCTAGATATTCAATAGCTTTTTTTGAATCTGTGAAGTTTTCGTATTTTGCAGTTGGAATATTATATTTTTTCATTAAGTCTTTAGAAAATGCTTTACTTCCCTCAATTATAGCCGCATTTTTAGAAGGACCAAAGCAGCGAATACCAGCAGATTCTAAAGAATCTACCATTCCAAGAACTAAAGGCTCATCCTGACTTACGATAACTAAATCCATTTTTTCTTTTTTTGCAAACTCTGTTATCCCGTTAACATCATTTACTTTTATATCAACTAGTGTAGCAATTTTCCCTATGCCAGAATTTCCAGGGGCACAGTATAATTCATTTTCATTTGATATAAGATTTTTTAATATGGCATGCTCTCTGCCGCCACCGCCAACAACTAATATTTTCATTAAAATAATCCTTTCAATTCTTTAGTGATGGAATAAACGAATTCCTGTGAATGCCATTGCAATATCAAATTCATCACAAGAGGATATAACATTATCATCTCTTACACTTCCGCCAGCTTGTGCTATGTATTTAACACCACTTTTAGAAGCTCTTAAAATATTATCGCCAAAAGGGAAGAAGGCATCAGAAGAAAGTGAGACACCTGTTATAGTTTTTAGGTATTCTTTTTTCTCATCTTTTGTTAGGATACTAGGTTTTGTTTTAAATCTAGTTTGCCAAATACCGTCAGCTAAAACATCCATATATTCATCTGATATATAAACATCGATAGCATTATCTCTATCAGCTCTTGAAATTTTATCAACGAATTCTAAGTTTAAAACTTTAGGGTGGCGTCTTAAATGCCAAATATCAGCCTTATCTCCTGCAAGGCGAGTGCAATGTATTCTTGATTGCTGACCTGCGCCAACGCCTATAGTTTGTCCGTCTTTAGAATAGCAAACAGAGTTTGATTGAGTGTACTTTAATGTTATCATAGCTAGAAGTAAATCCAGTTTTGAAGAATCATTAATTTCTTTATTTTTAGTAACAATGTTTGTGAAAATATCATTATTTATCAAAATATCATTACGTTTTTGTTCAAAAGTAATTCCAAAAACTTCTTTTTTCTCCATTGTTTCAGGAGTATAGTTTTCATCAATTTTAATAACTAAATAACTGCCTTTTCTTTTAGCTTTTAATATTTCAAGTGCTTTTTCTGTATATCCTGGTGCGATAACACCGTCTGATACTTCTTTTGAAATTATTTTTGCGCAAGATTCATCGCAAATATCACTAAGAGAAATAAAATCTCCAAAGCTCGACATTCTATCAGCACCTCTAGCCCTTGCATAAGCACAGGCAATAGGGGATAGCTCTAAAGATTTATCAATAAAAAACACTTCTTTATCTTCATCACTTAAACTAATTCCTAAAGCTGCACCAGCAGGGGAAACGTGCTTAAATGAAGAGGCAGCGGCAAGACCAGTTGCCTCTTTTAATTCTTTAACTAATTGCCAACCATTTAAAGCATCCAATAAATTAATGTAGCCCGCTTTTCCGTTTAAAACTTCGATAGGTAAATTTTTGTTTGATGGCATATATATTTTTGCAGGGTTTTGATTAGGATTACATCCGTATTTTAAAACTAGTTCATTCATATTAATGTCCATTTCTTTCTTACAATGAAATTATTTATTTTTGTTTATTATTTTAATTGAGTATTCATTTGTTTTTAAGTCGATAAAGTTTACATATAAAGAAACTTTATTTTCATCGTTTAAACTATTCCATATATTTTTTGAAAAATCTTCTATATCTCCACTAAAACTTGTTTTAACTGGCTCACCTATAAAAGATGGGATAGGATTTCCATCATCAAAATATGTGTGAATAATTCTACCTGTATTTAAAGGAATATTATTATATTCATAAAAATATCTTAGACAATGATTTTTATCGCCATCATCAGATTTTAAAATACTCATTTTAAAAGAATAATCCTTATTTACAATAGCTGAAATGCGAGGAGTGTAATTATCAGCATCTGGCTCAAACTCTCTTGTTTTTAAAGCGGCATTAAAGCCTTTTCCATCCTTTAAAAAATCGTAAATAGTGTTTGTTTGATCGCCGTTTGTTATAATTAGTTTATCATTATATTTAATTACAGGATTATAAATTATTAAAGAAGGATCAACTAATTTTGATTCATCAAAAGCCATGGTTTTTATGCCCATATCAGTTTCTTTAAAAATTCTATTTCTACTATTTTCGCTTCTGCCCATAATAAAATAAGCACAAACTAGGTGAGTTTCATTTTTTCCAATAAATATCCCTCGCCCAGGATAAGATTTATTTTCTAGGTATTCATTTAAAGTTATCATAATTTTATATTCTCCATTTTTATATAAATTGAAAATTATATATTCTTTTTATCAGCAATTTTTTTAATAGCCTGTGGAAGGATTACCCATTCGGCCTCAGTAAGGATTCTTTTTTGCAGAATTTCAGGCGTATCGCCATCTAAAACTTCTACAGCTTTTTGAATTATTATCTCTCCAGTATCAACACCAGCGTCAACATAGTGAACAGTTGCCCCTGAAATTTTAACTCCTTTTTTTAAAGCTGCCTTATGAACATTTAAACCATAAAAACCATCACCACAGAATGATGGAATTAAAGAAGGGTGAATATTTATTATACGATTTGTAAAATTTTCGACAAAATTTGCAGAAAGTATAGTTAAAAAACCTGCAAGTACAACTAAATCAATCTCTTTTTCTTTTAAATATTTAATTAAATCCTCTTCCCATAAAGAGTGAGCAGTGTAGTCCTTTTTTAAAAAAACTTTACTTTCTATATTGTTTTCTTTTGCTCTTTTTAAAGCGAATACATCGCTTTTGTTTGAAATAACACAAGAAATATTAACATTATCTAAAGCACCATTTTTCTTTTCATCAATAATAGCTTGCAAATTTGAGCCAGATCCTGAAACTAAAACTGCTATATTTAACATAGGATAACCTCGTTTTTACCATCGATAACTTCGCCTAAAATATAAGCATTTTCGCCATTCTCTTTTAAAATGGAAATTGCTTTTTCGCTTTCTTCTTTGGAAGTGATAATCACCATACCAACACCCATATTAAAAGTTGAATACATGCCCTCGTCTGGAACATTTCCTGTTTTTTGAATTAAATCAAAAATAGGTAAAGTACGAACATTTTCTTTTTTAATTAAAACGGATTTATCTTTTGGCAACGCTCTTGGAATGTTTTCATAAAATCCACCGCCAGTTATATGTGCAATAGATTTTACATTAACATTTTCTAAAACGGCAAGAGTAGGCTTTACATAAATTTTAGTAGGAGTTAAAAGTGTGTTTAAAACAGTATCGTTTAATTCTTCTACATAAATATCATTAAAATTATCAGAATTAATATTAAATATTTTTCTTACTAATGAAAACCCATTTGAGTGAACTCCGCTAGAAGGAAGAGCGATTAAAACATCTCCAGTTTTTACATTTTCGCTATTTAATATTTTATTTTCATCAACTACTCCTGTTGAAAATCCGGCTAAATCATATTCATCTAGAGAATAAAATCCAGGCATTTCTGCCGTTTCACCGCCAACTAAACTACAGCCAGCTTGAAGACATCCATCAGCTACACCACGAACGATATCTGCTATTTTTTCAGGATGATTTTTATCACATGCTATGTAATCTAAAAATAAAAGTGGTTTTGCACCACAGCAAACAATATCATTTACACACATAGCAACACAGTCTATTCCGATAGTATCGTGCTTATTTGTTAAAAAAGCTATTTTTAATTTTGTTCCAACTCCATCAGTACCAGAGACTAAAACAGGATTTTCAATTCCTTTTAAATCCAATTTTACCATACCACCAAAACCACCAAGACCGTTTAAAACAGCATTAGTAAAAGTTGCCTCAACACTTTTTTTCATTAATTCAACAGATTTATATCCAGCTTCTACATCAACACCTGCATCCTTATAACTTTGATTAAAGTTTTGCATAACTTATCCCTTTCATTAGCTATTTTAAGTAATTTATTTATTATTTAAGGCTTTATCTTTTTTTATTACTGCTTCCTGCATATCTTCTTTAGCTTTTTTTATTTTTAAAGCCATTTCACTGCAAGAAACTCCTATAATTTGTGCTGCTAATATAGCTGCATTTTCAGCACCATCTATTGCCACAGTTGCAACTGGGATACCACTAGGCATTTGTACAGTTGATAAAAGGGCATCAAGGCCATCTAAAGTAGAAGATTTAATAGGTACACCGATAACAGGAAGAGTTGTGTGTGCAGCAAGTACTCCTGCTAAATGAGCGGCTTTTCCAGCTGCTGCTATAATAGTGCTGAATCCATTTTCTGCTGCATTTTCAGCAAAATCACAGGCTATTTTAGGAGTTCTGTGTGCTGACATAATTCTCATTTCATATTCAATTCCAAAGCTTTCTAATTTATCTGCAGCTTTTTGCATAACAGCTAAATCACTATCGCTCCCCATAACAATTGCAACTTTTTTCATAATAATAAAATCCTTTCTTAAATGGCATTTGAAAAACATTTCAAATAACTAGCTTTCAAAATAAAAAAACGGAAATAACTTATATAAAAAGCATTTCCGAAAACTGAAAAAGCAAAATGAAATTAAGCTAAAATAACTTAAAATAGTTTTGCTTATCAATAGTCAAGCCATTTGAGGCGGCTTGGTAGAAACGCTAAGGCCATATCCCTTAAATTATATTGATATTATTAAATTTTGTTTTAAATTGTAAAATAATAGAATTATTTACAATTTAATTATACTATTTTAAGCTGTTTATTTTCAACTGTGAGTAATGATGAAAATAAGAATGTAATTATAGTGTTTTCTATAACAAAGGTAAAAAAACAGGGTATTTTTAATATGAAAAATAAGGCTAAGTAAACTAAAATCAAAAAAACCACCAAAAGGTGGTTTTTTAAATATTAATATTTTTTAATATATGCCACAACTATTGTCAGTCCTGCAAAGCCTAAAGAAATTAGCTGAATTGATAGAAGTGGAATTTTTGGAATTGTTAAAGAGTATGAGAATAATAATGCTAAAATACCGCCAACTGCAACTGATAGATTTTGAACAACAGAGCATATCGTTTGCGCTATTCTTGCAGCCTCTGCCGCTTTAAAACTTTGAGTTAGCGAATGAAGGTTGTCTAAATGGGCAACACACGCCTCAGTCTCAAAGGTGTAATCGGTGTAAGTTTGCATTAATAAAAACTCTTGCTGATTTAAAACACCAACAGATTCTAGTGGCAGATTATAGATTTTTTCAACAAGTCTTGCATCAACATTAAAATCCCTTGAAGTTAAAATAATGTTTCTTGAATGATTAACAAAAACATCTAAATTCTTTTTAACTTCTTCGTCCATATGATAGCTAACTATGAAAACTCCATATAACTGACCATTTACGGAAATATAAATAGGTTTTTGATTTTTTTCAGCGAGTGAATTCTCACCAGTAATTGATGGAAGAGGAATATCGTATTTTTCCATTAACTGCCTGTTGCCAACTAAAACCCTATTTTTATTAACCCAAGCTACATATCCTTGATTTTGAGTATATTCACAAGAATCAACAGGATATAAAATATCGGTATTGTTTTTTATAACCTGCATGAATATAGGTTTTAAATTTTCACATTCTGATATTAAAACACTAGAAGCATATAAAATAGCAGAATCTAATTTATCAACTTGTGCTGGGCGAATGCCGTGTAAAACGATAGTGTTTTTTGGGAATAAATGCTTTGCATCAAAAGTTACATGTGTTGTTTTTGATAATTGGTCAATGCCTTGCCAGCCGTTTACTAAAGCACCAACTTGTTTTAATTTTTTTTGCATAAAGCTAGATGGAACACTCACTATCATTGTGTGAGCTAGAGGTATTTGCAAAACAGCTGCACCAGTAGCGCAAGATAAGGCTGTTAAAAAACTTTTTGATATAAAAAGTGAGATAATAAATGATATAGCAGTAACGATGCAAGCTGCAATAGCTGTTTTTTTAGCTTTAATATCACTATCACTAATTGAAAATCCGGCTTTGAGAAAGTTTGTTATATTGCTAGTTTTTCTTGAAAGGAGAATATTTGGCATATTGCTATCAAGAGTTCTAGAAATTCTTTTAACTGCCTCAGTATCTTTTAATATATAGCCAACATTGATACCCTCAGGAGCATAAGCAAGTTTTAAATTTCTTATAATATTATCAGTTGCAATTCTTTTTCCAAGAGCATTAAATGCTAAGCTGAGTGAAATAATACTTGCAAAAATAGTCATTTCATTAGGGGGTTGTGTGCTTGAATTTAATGTAAAGAATATTAATTGAAGTATTGATAAAACACCGCCGACACTAATAAAGCTATCAGGAGTTGGGTTTTTAAATAATCCGCGAAAGCCAGAAATAATCGTTGGAATAAAAGCTATTAATACAACAGAGAATATCACAAGGTTTGCAAGGTAAAACATCATTGGCTGAGAAATAGGATTTATAACTTCTGGCAAATTTATATTGCTAGTTGCAAAAATTGTTAGCATACTAAGAGCAAGAGCTCCTATAAATCCAACGGCAATTCTTAAAGAAAGTGTGGTTTTAAAGCTTTGCAATTCGCTTGTTATATCCATATTAGTATCTGTGTTTGAATCAAAAATTTCTCCCATAGAAATATATTCTTCAAAAACAGATTCTTCTTCATCTTCGCTGTTTTTAGCATCTTCATCAATAGGTGAAAACAAATTAGTTATAGCAAAATCGCTAGTGTTTTCTAAATCTTCACTAATTTCTATATCTGATAAAGTGTCAGTTTCAACAAATTTTGTAAGAAAAATATCTTGTGTGTCTTGATTATTAAGTGAAGATAAAACGTTTTTTGCAGCAGGGGATAAATCCTCATTTATAATAGTAGAATCTTCTTTTATATCAGTAGCTGGATTTTCTTTTTCATTAATAAAACTATTTAAAACAATTTGAGTTTTAGTTAAATTATCATCACCTATATCATTTTTAAAAAGTGTTTTAGTTAAATTGTTTTCATTTACAGATGAAAGCAAAGCATCATCTTCTTTAGCGGTATCATAAGAATCTAAAGTTTCTTTTGGTGCAGTAATTTCTTCTAAAATAACAGGTTTTTCAATCACTTCCTCAAGAGTTTCTTCGATAGGATGTTCTATAGTTTCTTCTATTTGTTCTTTTTCTGCAGTTTTTTCTTCTATAATTTCTTTGGCAGTTAATTTTTCCTCAGTGATAACAGCTGTTTTAATTGCCTCTTTTGCATCTTTTATTTCTTCATTATATTTTTTGTAAACTGGCATTGAAGAAAAAGCTGGCTCATTTTTTATTTCTTCTAAATCTTCATCAGATAAAGAGAATAGATTTTTTAGCCCAAAGCGTTTTTTTGTAGTAGAAGAGTCGGGTTTATTATTTGATTTTTCATCTATAATAGGTTTATACACTTCATCACGAGGCTCTTTTTGGATTTCTTCTTTATGAGTTTCTGAAATAGCTTTTATAGCTTCAAGCTTTTTTTCTTTTTTTCTTTTTTTAATAGTTTTTTTATCAGCATTTTCATCTTCAAAAAAGTATTCATCTGGAAGATTTAAAGATAGGCTATCAGTTATATATTTCTTTTTAAAAAAGCCTGCTTGCCTTTTTTTAGATTCTACAACTAATTGCTCTGGAGTTTTTGTAACAGCAACAGTTTTAGTGAAAAATTCAGAGAATTTATCATCAGCTTCTTCTTTTTTATCATCATTAGAAGGATTTAAATTAGAAGGAGTACTTTCCTGTTTTAAAAAAGTTTCAAGAGCAGGATTTGCATCAGTGCTATCGTCTGTAGTTGCCTTTGTTTCTCTTAAAGCTTTTTTTGCTAGTATTTGTGCAGATAAATCTTCTCCACTAGAAATAGAGGAACTAGTAATTCCTCTTTCCTCTTTTCTTTTTTTTATGTTTTCTAAAATGCTATCAATTTCTTTTGAAGAGTTTGGCATAATAGTTATCCTTTATTATAAATTTCTTTGTCGTACAATTTCATACATTAATATTCCAGCTGCAACCGATGCATTATATGAATCAACATCACTGCCGTTATTCATCATAGGAATAGATACTATATCATCGCACAAACTTTTTACTAAAGGCTGAACACCTTTACCCTCGTTTCCAATAACAATGGCAATAGCACCTTTTAAATTTTGCTTGTAAACTGGAACTTTTGAGAAATCAGCACAGTATACAAATATATTCTTTTCTTTTAAAAGGCGAACAGTTTGAGCAATGTTTGCAACTTTTGCTATAGGCATATGCATTGAAGCGCCAGCAGAAGATTTATGAACAATGCCTGTTATTGAGCTTGAGCCCCTTTTTGGAATAACAACTCCGTGAGCGCCCATTAAATAAGCGCTTCTTATTATAGCACCTAAATTATGAGGATCTTCAATACTCTCGCAAATTATTATAAAAGGAGGTTCTCCTTTTTCATTTGCTATATTTAAAATTTCATCTATAGCCATATAAGTAACAGTGCTAGCATAAGCTGCAACACCTTGATGATGCTCATTCTCACAAAGAGTATTAAGCTTTAAAGGGTGCACTTTTTTAACAACAGCTCCACAATCTTTAGCAAGAGCTATATAAAAGTTTTGAACACTAGGATTTAAACTTTCAGAGATAAAAACAGTGTCAACACTTGCCTTTGATTTTAATAATTCTGTAACAGGGTTTTTGCCGTATATTATATCGCTTTTATATTCCATAAAAAGCTCCTTTATCTAAAAAATTACTTTAATAGATAAATTATATCAAATTTTTTAGTATAATAAAAGACTTTTTCGATAAAAAAGTGAATATTTTAGAAAATATTTATAAATATAGAAGCTAAAAAGAAAACTGCAAGAAAAAAAGTGATGAAATTCATAATAGAAAATGGCGATTTTTCTTTTTTATTTATTTTTAAATTATCTAAGATAGCCTGAGCATCCTTTCTTGTGTGTGCAACATTTATACTATGTTCTCCTGGTTTTAAAAAAACTAGTATTTTTTCTATTTCATTGTTTTTTGTATCATTTATTTCAATAACTTTATGCTGTAAACCTTTCATAAACTCACCTCGATTAAAAAAATGTTAAATTTGTGTAAAATGCCAATTTACAACTCCATAAAATACCTTTTAAAATTACGAATTGTAGATAAATTTAGCTTGACATAAATTTTCAACATTAGCTAAACTATGTTGATAACTCTGTTGAAACTGTTGAAAACTTCGCTTAAAATCAGTGTTTTATTGCTGTAGAATGTCGAATAGCAACTTGAGTTTTCAACACCCTGTTGAAAACCTTGTTTAAAACTCTCTGTAATATTGCTTAGTGTCAATAGGTAAAACTGACAAAATCCTTATAGTAATTCTTGCTAAAAATATAAAAATCTAAACAACAAAAAAATAAGTATTTTTTGCATATTAAGTTAAAATATGGTAAATTATATAGTAAGAAATAAATTTTAGGAGATTTTAATGTATGAATTATACAATTGATAATAAAATAACGTTTATTAATGTTGAGGATTATAATCTAGATGAAACATTTTTATGTGGTCAGGCTTTTAGATGGGATAAATATAAAGAGGGATTTTCAGGGTTTATGGGAGAGGATTTGTGTTATGTTTATTTTGAGGGGAAAAATTTGATTGTAGAATCTTTAAATAATAACTCTAATTTAGAAGAATTAAGAAAAAAAGCAGAAAAATATCTAGCACTTAATATTGAGTATAAAAAATTAAAAGAAAAGTTTTCAAAAAATGAAGTTATGAAAAAATCAATAGCATATGCACCAGGAATAAGAGTTTTAAATCAAGATTTTTTTGAAACACTAATAACATTTATTATCAGCCAAAATAACAACATACCAAGAATTAAAAAAATAGTGGATACTTTAAGTGAAAAGTATGGTAAAAAAATAGGAGATTTTTATAGTTTTCCTACAGCTGAAAATTTAAAGAATGTTTCAGAAGAAGAATATAGCGAATTAAAAATGGGATTTCGAGCAAAATATGTTTTTGATGCTGTTCAAAAAATTTTAAATGAAGAAATAAAAGAAGAAACTCTACTATTAATGACGTATGAAGAGGCACAAAAAGAACTTATTAAAATAAAAGGGGTAGGCCCAAAAGTTGCAGATTGTGTTTTATTGTTTTCTTTAGAAAAGTATGAGAGTTTTCCAAAAGATGTTTGGATAAATAGAGCGCTAGAAAAGATGTTTCCAAAAGGTCTTCCAAAAGAGATAAAAGGGTATGAAGGGATAGCGCAGCAATATATTTTTCATTATGCAAGAAATAATCTTGAAAAATAATCCCAAAAAGGGTATTATATATATAGGTGAAAATTTTTGAATATTAAAAAAAATTAAAGGAGAGTATTTATGTTAGTAAACACAAAGGATATGCTTAAAAAAGCAAGAAGTGAGGGTTATGCAGTTGGCCATTTTAATATCAACAATTTAGAGTGGACAAAGGCTATTTTATTAACAGCCCAAGAAGAAAACAGTCCTGTTATCTTAGGGGTGTCAGAAGGTGCTGGAAAATACATGACAGGCTATAAAACTATAACTGCTATGGTGAAAGCTATGATAGAGGAATTAAAAATAACAGTTCCTGTAGCACTTCATTTAGATCACGGCAGCTATGAAGGGGCAAAAGCTTGTATTGAAGCTGGTTTTTCATCAGTTATGTTTGATGGTAGCCATTATTCAATAGAAGAAAATATAGAAAAAACAAAAGAAATTGTGGCGCTAGCTAAAGAAAAAGGTGTTTCAGTTGAAGCAGAAGTTGGTTCTATTGGCGGAGAAGAAGATGGTGTTACAGGCAAAGGCGAAGTTGCAGATGAAAAAGAATGTGCATTAATTGCTGGCCTTGGAATAGATATTTTAGCTGCAGGTATAGGTAATATTCATGGTAAATACCCAGAAAACTGGCAAGGGCTTGATTTTGAAGCACTTGAAAAAATTAATAATGCAGTTGATATGATGCCTATCGTTTTACACGGTGGTACAGGTATTCCAGAGGATATGATTAAAAAAGCAATTTCTCTAGGTGTTGCAAAAATAAATGTAAACACAGAATGCCAAACAGCTTTTGCAGCGGCAACAAGAGAATACATTTTAGCAAATAAAGATTTACAAGGAAAAGGCTTTGATCCAAGAAAACTTCTTCAACCAGGGTTTGAAGCAATTAAAACAGTTGTTAAAGAAAAAATGGAACTGTTTGGAAGTGTAAATAAAGCATAAATGTTATATATAAAAAAAGCAGACACTATTTTGATAGTGTCTGCTTTTAAATTATATTAATTGAAATTAACCGAATATTTCAAGAGTTTTTTCAGCCATTCTTTGTCCATAAATTTCGAATGTTTCAATATTTTCATCTATCATTTTAGTAATACCCACAGGCCCTAAATGAATAACAGGAACTCCTTTAGAAGCACCAGCTGAATATGTAAGCATTCCAAGGCACATAATATGGTCTAAAATTGTTCTTATTCCAAGTTCGCCGCCACCGTGGATGTAACCAGCGGTTGCAAAAGCGCCGCCTATTTTTCCGCTTAGTGCACAATTTCTAGAGCCTGTTTCTAGCCAAACTTTCATATCGCCAGTAATTGAAGCCATATAAATTGGTGAGCCGAAAACAACACATTTGCTTTCTTTTACAAATTCTTCATCAACTTCTTTTATTGAAAAAGTTTTAACTTCAACATTACCAGCTTTTTGCATTCCTGCTGCAATAGCCTTTGCTGCTTTATCAGTTGTACCGCTTTTTGAATCATAAATAATAGATAGTTTCATAAAATCCTCCTTGAATTAAGTTAGTAAAAGCTAACTTTGTTTAGTATAAATTACCCATATAATCTAAAATGTGATTATATGGGTAATGCTTACATTGATTATATCAAGTGATATATATAAAGTCAATGCTAGAATATTTTATGAAAGTTTTGTTTTAGCATCCATTAATGCTTTTTGATAATCTGTTATATCAATAGTAACAGAAGTTTTTAAATCTTCAACATCTGGAATGTTTGGATAATCTTCGCTTTTCTCATAAGTTGGCATTGCTAAAACTTCATCTATAGTTTTTCCAACAGAATAATCTTCAAGAGCTGCTAATTGCTCATCTAATTCTTTTTCAATAGGAGATGCAATTATCATATTATAATCAGCGCCTCTTTCAACCTTTGTTCGAAGTTCGATTTCTCCAGTTAACATACCGTCTACATCGAAGTTAATGTATTGCTGAGAAGCATCAAATTTTAAATCAATAATTGTTCCCTCACTATTAGTTGCAAGGCCTACAAAAGTTGATGTGATTTCAACCATTGGTCCAGTTTCAGTTCCATCGCCCTCTTTTGGAGCAACAGTTACACTAACGCCAAGAGCAACATCTGCTGGCATTTCTGAAAGTGGCATTGCTGTTTCGTATGCTTTATTAAGATTTTCAATATAATCAGAAATAGCTATAGTAACGCCTGCTTTTAAATCTTCATCAGTAGAGTGCATAGAGCTTATTTCTTCAACTGTTTTTCCTACCATCCACTCTTCTAAAGCCATAAACTGCTCATAAGCTTCTTTTTTTATAGGTGAATAATCTTTCATTCCATATTCATCACCGCGCTGAACTTTAGTTCTTGTTTCAATTTCATTTGCAACAGCACCAGTAGAATCAAATTCAACAATTTGCTCAGTTACATCAAAAGATACATCCATAACTTTGCCGTCCATATCAAATATAACAGCCATCATAGAAGTTTCCATTTCAGCTACAGCATTTTCGCCGTCTGCAGCGCTTTTACTGTATGACATAGGAATAGCAGCAACTCCAAGCATATATTCGCCACCGCTCATTTCTTCCTCGGTAGTCTCTTCTGTTGTTTCAGTTGTAGTCGCTTCTTCAGTAGTTTCTTCACTCGGTGTAGTAGAACATCCTACTAAAGAAAATACTAACATTAAAGATAATAACAATGCAATAAATTTTTTCATAAACAAATCAATCCTTTCGTTATCCTAAAATATAAAAATTACATTAATATTATTTTGCAAAATGCAAATATATATTAATGTAATTTTATCATATGAATATTACGTTATTAATATGAATGTGTTTATAAAATGTTAATAAAATTTGAATAATTAAATATAAATTATTAGAATAAGCTAAAGAAAGATTTATATATTAAATTGAAACTAATATGTTTAATTTTCAAAGAAAATATTTAATCCAAATTTTTTACAAGCATTCGCCAAAACAAGATTATTATAATAATACAAAGTGCTAACTTTATTTTTATATAAAAATTTTGCTAAATTCATAGGATCATTATTAAATACAAAAATATCTCTATAATCATTCACTTTATCGCCAAGCTCTGCGCTATTATATGCTATAAGTATAAAAATTTTTTCTTTACTATAATTTTTATGGTAAAAATCTAGAGCTTTATGCGAAGCGGAGGTATCATTTAAATCATTTAAAATTAATGCAATATTATTTCGTTTTGTAAGTCTAAATGCTAAAAGTCCCCATAATTTAAAAGCTAGTTGTTTCATTTTACACCTTTCGTAATTAAATCGTTTAGAATAGTTTTTAGAGAATTAACAGCTTGTGAATGCTCGGCTGCTAATTTTTCTAAAATTAAAAAATTATGTTTTACTATATTTAAATAATTTTCATAAGAAAAATCAAAGTTATTTATTTCATTATAATTTACGCCTATCATACCAAGAGATAAAAAATCTCCTATATTATCAGATTTTAAAATAGGTATTAGTCCAAATTGCAGATATTCGATAATTTTAGTTGGGCATGCCACACGATTTACAGCAATATCATCCCTTATTATAAATCCAAAATGCATAGTTTTATAAAAATCTAAAACCTCTGAAGATGTTGCAGTAGTGATATCACAAAAACTTTCAAAATTTTCGATGTAATTTGATTTTAAAAACTGTTCTTTTTGGTGGGTAAAAACAGTGAAATTAAAGTTTTGATGATTTTTATAAATAACATCTTTCATTAACTCAACATTTTGCCAAGGCATAGCATTTCCAGCATATACAAAGTTTTTAATTTCTTTTGGTTTTGTGCTGATGATGCTATCTAGTGTATTAGTTGAAACATTAAATACACTAGTGTTTATAGTGTTTGATAACTTAGTATTATATTTATTTTCAAAATGAAGTTTCATATTTTCGCTAATTACAACGATGGAATTTGCATTTTTTAAAAGAAGTTCTTCCGCATAGGTTGCATTTTGTGCCTCGTAATAGTTTTTAAATAATACATACTCCTCTGGAACAGCGCCGTGTACATCCCAAAAAGTGTACACGTTTTTTTGTGTAAACATCTTTTCAAATCCATCGCCTAATCTAGAGTGCATTGCCCTCATCGCGCTATGAACATATAAAATCTTGCACAGTTTTATTATTTTAATTGCAAAATTAATGCTTTTCTTTTGATGAGAGGGAAGATTCAATAATAGATGACGTGGACTTTTTTTATATAAAGTAGGCTCAGTGTCATGGGATTCAAAATCTATATGTATACAGGCATGAGGATGTAAAATTTTCTCATCAACAGCGCGTACTCTTTGTAAATACCCTTCATTTGCATTTTCAAAGTATGGTGAAAAAACACAGATAGTTGCCAAATTATTGTGTTTGTTTTCATTGATGAATTGTTTTATTTTACTTATAATATCTTTGTTTTGCAAAAAAAATGCACCTCTCATTCTTAAAAATTCTATGATATATTAATTAGATAAAAAATCATTGTGAGTGTAGTTTTTAGCTTTGTTTGGGTTTAATATAAAAGTTAGCATAGAAAAAACTTCTTTTTTTGAGTGTTTTGGATTTTTTAAAATGCTAGAATATGTTTTATTTGCGATTGATATAAAGGTTTTACGAATAGATTTATCTGTTTGATTACTAGCCTCAATTAATAAATCATAAAAAAATAGCCTTTGAACTTTATATAAAACATCGTATTCGCCCAAATCCTTTAGTGTGTTCATACGCATTTCTTTATAAGGAACACTTTTTAGCCATTTATCAGCTTTGATTCCAAGTCGCGATTGGCTGTTTGGGTTTTTTCGATAATGCATTAATGGTGTGTATTCCACTGCAATTTCTTTAGCTTTATATAAAACATTATCTATAACACAATCATCCTCATTTAGCGCACCAGCTGGAAATTGAACCTCGTTATAGATACTTTTATGATATAATTTTGCCCAAGGTACAACGTAGAGTACCTGCATCGATGTACAAAGACGCTCTATATATATAATTGGATTTAGTATTTCAATGTCGTGTCTTTTTGGTTTAGCTGTATTTCGTGTAAATACTTCATCGTACTGCGCTTCTACAAAGGAAGAAACAGCCATTTTAACATTTTTTTCTTTACATATACTAAGTAATGTTTCAATTAAATATATATTAGCAAAATCATCACAGTCTAAAAAGCAAATATATTCGCCACTAGCAATTGAAAGCCCAGTGTTTCTCGCGCTAGAAGTTCCTTGATTTTCTTGATGAATTACTATAATTCTAGAATCCTTATCTTTATATTCATCGCAAATAACCCCGCAATTATCAGGGCTTCCATCATCAATTAAAATAATTTCAAGGTTTTTATATGTTTGATTTACAACACTTTCTAAACAGCTTTTTAAAAAACTTTCAGCTTTGTAAACTGGAATAATAACAGATATAAGTGGCATATTTTCCATAAAAATACTATTCTCCTCTTTATAAAATATGATACTAGTATATCATATTCATATATAAAATCCAAATAAAAAAATCCTGTAAAATATTACAGGATTTTTAATTTATACAATTTTATTACTTCTTCTAAGTTCTAATCTAATTTTATCTGCTATCATAGCAATGAATTCAGAGTTTGTTGGTTTTCCGCGCATATTATTTATAGTGTAGCCAAAATAATCATCTAAAACATCAACATTACCTCTATCCCAAGCCACTTCGATTGCATGCCTTATAGCTCTTTCAACTCTTGAAGCTGTTGTAGAATTTAGTTTTGCAATATCTGGATATAATCGCTTGGTAACAAGATTTATAATAGCAGGATCGTTAATACTTGCCATAATTGCTTGCCTTAAAAATACATAGCCTTTAATGTGAGCAGGAACTCCCATTTTATGAAGAGTAGTGGTGACAATATCTTCTAAATCAAAGCTTGTATCTTCAATTTTTATATTGAGCATGCTTTCAATTCTTGAATAAGCAACTTCTAAAGAGAAAGGTTTTAAAAAATAGTAATTAAACCCTTCATTCATAATTTGTTTTATGCTACTTTCGCTATCAAAACTACTTGTGGCAAAAAATAATTTTGGTTTATTTTTTAGTTTTAAAGCCTCATCTTTAACAGCAATAGCATCTAAATTTGGCATAAATACATCTAAAAACACAATATCAGGACTTAGCGTCTTTATAGCATCTAAGGCAATTAAACCATCCTTTTTGCAAAAGTGAACATTAATGTTTTTTGAGTTGAAAAAGTGAGTGTATCCGTTTATTACATCGTTATCGGATTCAGTAAAAAGTAAAGTTAGCTGGTTCTTAATCATAAAATTCTCCTAATAAAAATTTATTTTCACAGCTTAAATTAACAACGTTATTATTCTAACATAGTATCAAGCTTTTTGCAATAGCTAATATGGTAAAAAATGGTAATAAATGGTGAAAAAAGGTAGAAAAATGTTGCAAGATTTATTTTATAAAAACAAAAATAGAGAATATACTATATAAAAAAGATTTATTGGATTTAAAAAAGATTTAAAGTGAAGAATGAAGCATAGTAAGGATAACTCTATATTTATATATAATAATGTTTTATAAGGAAAATGTCAATTTAAAAAGCTTGACTATAGTTTTTTTGCTGATATAATGAGAGTGAAAAGAGATAAAATGTAAAAAAAAGGGAGAAAGATTAAGGATTAGATATGTTAAAAAATAAGTTTTTATTTAATAAAGCGTTTATCGCATCAGTTATATCTATAGCAGTACCAATAGCTTTGCAAAATTTAATTAGCACCGGTGTTCAAACAATGGATACAATAATGCTCGGACGATTAGGGGATACAGCTGTTTCAGCAGCAGCACTTGGCGGACAGCCATTTTTTTTATTGTCATTATTAAGTTTTGGTTTAACTGGCGGTGGCTCAGTTTTAATAGCTCAATACTGGGGACAAAAAAACATAGAAGTTATAAAAAAAGTTATGAGAACATCGATGCTTTTTATAACGGTGGCTTCTTTAATAGTAACATTTATTTGCTTTTTTTATTCAGAAGGAGTTATGAGAATATTTTCAAATGAAGAGGAAGTAGTTAAAGCCTCAGCAGAATATTTAAAAGTATTATCACTAGGGTTTGTTTTTAATGCTATAGCAAGCAACTACTTAATGAGCATGAGAGCTGTTGAAAAGGTGAAAATGTCAACAGTTGTTTATGCGATGTCTTTTTTTGTTAATGTGTTTTTTAATTATATATTTATTTTTGGAGAATTCGGCGCACCAGAACTTGGAATTGTAGGAGCTGCTCTTGGAACAGTTATAGCAAGGATATTTGAATTTTTATGTGCTGTAATATATATGTATTTTATAGAAAAAGAAATAGGATATAAAATGCATTGTATGATAAAAAAAGATAAATCAGTAAGAAAAGATTATATTAAAAATGCAACTCCTGTTATTATGAATGAAATGCTTTGGGCATTTGGAACATCGGCTATCACTATGGTAATGGGGCGAATGGGGCAAACATTTGTTGCTGCAAATAGTGTTACAATGGTTTTATTTAATCTTGCCTCAGTTACAACTTTTGGTATAGCTAATGCCTCAGCTGTATTAGCTGGAAAAACTATAGGTGAGGGAGACCTTGAAAAAACACAGAAGGTTGCAAACACTTTAGTTGTTTTAGCTTTTAGTATGGGAGCTATTGGAACGATGGTTCTTCTTTTAATAAGAGATCCGTTTTTAAGTTTTTATAATATAACAGACACAGCAAAAGAAATGTCGAGCCAAATGATATTTATTTTAGCTATATTAATGCCTATTTCATCGGTTGATATAGTGAATGAAATTGGTATACTAAGAGGCGGTGCCGACACAAAATTTGCACTAGGTGTAACTACTGTTGGTATGTGGGGGCTTAATATTCCGCTTGGAATTTTAATGGGGCTTGTCTTACAGATGCCAGCACCGATAGTGTTTTTATCAATGAGAATAGATAGCTTCTTTAAAATTCCACTACAATTATATAGAATTGTTACAGGAAAATGGATTAGAAGAGTAACTAAATAGGTACAAAAAGGAAAACATTTGTCATTTTCAATAAAAAATGTTTGACATATATACAAATATTTAATATAATATTAATAGAAATTTTAAAAATAGGGCTTTAATGTATGCAAGAAGAAATTATAAAATACTTAAATGGAGCAAAAAATGGCAATAACTCGGATATAGATTATGTCTTTTCAGCTTTTCGTGGAATAATTTACTCTTATGCAAAAAAGCTGCAAAGTTTAGAATTTGATTTTGAGGATGCTACTCAAGAAGGCAATATTGGTTTATTTAAAGCTGTATTAACATACAACGAAACAAAAAATGCCAGTTTTCAAACTTATGCAAATAAATGTATTTTAAATAATATGCTTACTGCAAAAACGAAAGCTGGGGCGCAAAAACACCAAATTTTAACAAATGCTGAAGAAATAGACGACAAAATATACTTTAATAATCCCGAAACAGACCTTATAATAAAGGAGCAAAACAAAGAATTCATAAAAATTGCAAAAGAAAAACTTTCCTCATATGAGTTTGTTATTTTTTGTCTATACACTATGCGTTACTCTTATCAAGAAATTGCTGTTATAGTAAATAAAGATGAGAAGTCGGTAAATAATGCAGTTCAGAGAATTCACAAAAAACTTCGCAAATAGGAGCACTCGGCTCTTGTTTATAGATAACCATATGCCCCCGAATAGATTAAAGCAAAGCAAGTTTTTAGCATTGGTTTAAATTTTTTAGGGCAAAAGAACACTAAAAGGAGAGATACCAATGTATCAAGACAAAACTATTGTATGCAAAGACTGTAATCAAGAATTCACTTTCACAGCAGGTGAACAAGAATTCTACGCTGAAAGAGGTTTCGAAAACGAACCACAAAGATGTAAATCTTGCCGTGATTCAAGAAAACAAAAAGTTCGTGAAACAAGAGAATACTTTACTTCAACATGCGCAAGCTGTGGAAAAGAAGCTAAAGTTCCTTTCAAACCAAGAGAAGACAGACCAATTCTTTGCAGCGAATGTTTCGCAGAGCAAAAATCTAACTAATTATTGATTTTTATCCACCACTTTTATGTGGTGGATTTTTTTATGAGAAATTTTAAAAATTATGTAAAAAAAATGTTGACTTTTTTAGTTATATATGATAAAATTCGATAGTAATGTAAAGGCGATAAACTTTACATCGTGAAGAAATCTTGAGAAAGTGGGAATAAAATTATGTCAAAAGACTTGCAAATGTCGTATTTATTAGATTTTTATGGTGATGTTTTAACTGAAAAACAAAATAGTATGATGCAGCAATACTTTAATATGGATTTGTCCCTTTCAGAAGTTGCAGATAATTTTAATATAACAAGACAGGGCGTTCGTGATGCAGTTAAAAGAAGCGAGACTGTACTTTTAGAATTAGAAGAAAAAATTGGATTTGCAAAAAAATACTCAGGAATTCAATCAGGGGTAGAAGAAATAAGAACTTTAGTTCAAAATATTAATTATCATAATGATGTTTCCTATGCACCAAATGATGAAATAAAAAAATTCACAGATAGAATTTTAACTATATTAAATGAAATAAACGAATAAAGGAGGCATATTATGGCATTTGAATCTTTAACACAGAAATTATCTAATGCATTCAAAAAACTTAGATCAAAAGGCAAACTTACACAAGAAGATATAAAGCTTGCCATGCGTGAAGTGAGAATTGCACTTTTAGAAGCAGATGTTAATATGCTTGTTGCAAAAGATTTTATAAAAACAGTTAGCGAGAGAGCTATGGGCAGTGAAGTTATGCAAAGCCTTACTCCAGCACAGCAAGTTATTAAAATTGTTAATGAAGAGCTTGTTTCTTTAATGGGCGATGCAAATGTAAGAATAAAATTTGCAAGTAAAGGCCCTACTATAGTAATGATGTGCGGTACTCAAGGTGCTGGTAAAACAACTCATTCAGCAAAGCTTGCAAAAATGTTTTTAAAACAAGGACACCGACCAATGCTTGCAGCTCTTGATATCTATCGTCCAGCAGCTATCGAGCAATTAGAAATTGTGGCAAAACAAGCGGGTGTACCAGTTTTCCAATTAGGCAAAACCGATCCTATAGTTGTGGCTAAAAAAGCATATAACCATGCAAAAGATCATGGAAATGATATTCTTATTTTAGATACAGCAGGTCGTTTGCATATAGATGAAGAATTAATGCTTGAATTAAAAGGCATTAAAAATGAAGTGCCAGTAACAGAAACCCTGCTAGTTATTGATGCGATGGCAGGTCAAGATGCTGTAAATGTAGCAAAAGAATTTAATGAGACTATCGGTCTTGATGGCGTTATTATAACGAAAATGGACGGCGATACAAGAGGCGGTAGTGCATTAAGTGTTAAGGCAGTTACAGGAAAACCTATTAAATTTGTGGGTGTTGGAGAAAAGCTTGATGATTTAGAAAGTTTTCATCCAGATAGAATGGCAAGCAGAATTCTTGGAATGGGCGATATGCTTTCTCTAATAGAAAAAGCACAAACAATGCAAGATGAAAAAGAAGCCGAAAACACAGCAAAGAGAATGATGGAAAATAAGTTCGATATGAACGATATGCTCTCTCAGCTCCAACAAATGAAAAAAATGGGTGGAATAAATTCAATGCTTTCAATGCTTCCAGGTGGTGCTAGTGCATCATCAGAAGATGAAATAAGAGCAGAAAAAGAAATGAAAAGAACAGAGGCTATTATTCACTCTATGACCAAAAAGGAAAGAGAAAAACCTTCGATTATAGATGCAAAAAGAAAAGTGAGAATAGCAAAAGGTTCAGGCAGTCAGGTGAGTGATGTAAATAGACTGTTAAAACAGTTTACTCAAACTCAAAAAATGATGAAGCAGTTCACTAAAAATCCAAAAGCATTCCAAAGAATGTTAAAAGGTATGGGTTAAAAAATCTAACGATTTTTTAACCGTAGTTTTATCATTTTGGCAAGAAGGAAAGCCAAAACTTTATACTAAAGTATAAAGACAGATAAAACGTACAGATACGTAAATTATTAAAAAATCTATTGATTTTTTAACCGTAGTTTTATCATTTTGGCAAGAAGGATAGCCAAAACTTTATACTAAAGTATAAAGACAGATAAAACGTACAGATACGTAAATTATTAAAAAATCTATTGATTTTTTAACCGTAGTTTTATCATTTTGGCAAAATAACAAAAGCTAATAACTGCAAAAGGCAGATATTATATATTTAAAGGTAATAACTGAAAATTCAGATATTATAAATTATTATGGAGGTATATTAAAATGGCAGTAAAAATCAGACTACGTCGTATGGGCGCTAAAAAAGCACCTTTCTATCGTGTTGTTGTTGCAGATTCACGTTTTCCAAGAGATGGTAGATTCATCGAAGAAATTGGTTACTATGATCCAACAAAAGAACCAAAAGTAATTTCTATTGATGGCGAAAAAGCTAAAAAATGGATTGCAACTGGTGCTCAACCAACAGATACTGTAAAAGCTCTTTTAAAGAAAAACAATATCATCTAAGATTTAACGGAGGCTTGTAATGGAGCAATTATTGATAAATATTGCAAAAGGTCTTGTTGAAGATAAAGAGGCTGTTTCAGTAACAATGGAGCAACGTGAAGAGGGACTAACTGTCTATCATTTAAAAGTTGCTGAAAATGATACTGGTAGAGTTATAGGTAAGCAAGGCAGAATTGCAAAAGCTATCCGAACAGTTATTAAAGCAGCTGCAAGCCGCAGTGGTGATAAAGTAATTGTTGAAATAGACTAAACAGTCGAATGACTTATAATAGGTGCTTAGATAAATAAGCACCTTATTACTCATTTTATCAAACTATGTAATTAAAATTGATTTTTCTTATAAATGTTTGATGCAGCAAAGTATAGGCTTTATCATAGGTTTTTTCTGTGGTAAAACCTATATTTTGCTATAAGGAATAATTATTAAAAAGAAGGTGTTTATAATATGGAATATATACAAACGGGAGAAATAGTTTCAACCCATGGAATTAAAGGTGAAATAAAAATTTACCCTCATGCAGATCATCCGCAGATGTTTTTGGATTTTGATACTTTTTATATTAAAAAGAATAAAATGCACTATAAAGAATTAAAAGTGGAAACTATAAGAGTTCATAAAAATATGGTACTTGTAAAATTTCTGGATATAGATTCAGTGGAGCTTGCAAGAAATTTAATAGGCAGTGAAGTTTATTTAAATAAAGATGAAATTGAGCTTCCAGAAGGAAGATACTTTGTTAGCGATTTAATTGGAAGTAGTGTAGTAAATGATGATACAAATGAAGTGTATGGCAGCATTTATGATATTAAATTTTTAGGCGCTAGTGATATTTACTATATAAAAAATGAAGAAGGAAAAGAATTTATGTTTCCTGCAGTTGATGAATTTATAAAATCAACTGATATAGAAAAAAAAGAAGTAAGAGTTGTTGTTATAGAGGGTATGTTCAGTGAGAATTAATATAGCCACTTTATTCACCGAAATGTGTGAAACAGTGTTAAACACTAGTATAATTGGAAGAGCTAGAAAAAGCGGTGCTATAGATTTAAAAGTGTATAATATAAGGGATTATTCTGATAATAAACATAATCATGTTGATGATGCACCATATGGCGGTGGGCATGGCATGGTAATAAAAGCGCAGCCGATATATGATTGCTGCAAAGATATAGAAAAATCTAGTAAGACAAAACCTTTTGTTATATTTACATCAGCAGCGGGTATCCCTTTTACTCAAAATCTTGCAATAGAGCTTTCAAAAAAGGAAGATATAACTATTGTTTGCGGGCATTATGAGGGGATAGACCAAAGAGTTATAGATGAAATTTGCGATATGGAAGTGTCTATTGGCGACTTTGTTTTAACAGGAGGAGAACTACCGGCTTTAGTAATAACAGATGCAATAGCAAGGATGAAACCAGGAGTTTTAAAAAATGAAGAGGGCTTTACTAATGAGAGTCATTATAATGGACTTTTAGAACATGCACAGTATACAAGGCCTTTTGAGTGGAAAAATAGAAAGGTTCCAGAAGTGCTAATTAGCGGACATGAAAAGAATATTAATGAATACAGACAAAGTGATTCAATAGAGAGAACAAAGCTTTTAAGACCAGATTTATATAAAAAACTATTTAATATAGACAATGATGTTGAAAACTAATCAGCAATTTGCACAAACAATTATTAATAATGATGTCTAATTGATGTTTAAAATAGAAATTTTGCCGTTTTACCATTGACTAATAATGATAATTACGGTATGATACAAGTGAGAAATAAGGAAATTATTATTTTAAAATTTATATAAAATGGATGGAGATTAGTTTATGTTTTACAAAGACGTTACAGTAGAAAATCAAGTTGGGTTGCACGCTCGCCCTGCAACATTTTTTATCCAAAAAGCAAATGAATTTAAATCATCAATTTGGGTTGAAAAAGAAGAAAGAAGAGTAAATGCAAAAAGTCTTCTTGGAGTTTTATCTTTAGGAATTGTTGGTGGTACAACAATTAGAGTTATTGCTGATGGTCAAGATGAAGAAGCAGCTGTTGAAGCGCTTATTAAACTTGTAAATTCAGGTTTTAGTGATTAAGATTTTATTAAAAATATAATTTACACCGCCTTTATTAATGGCGGTGTTTTTTAAGTATATAGAAATCGATATAAATAAATTAAAGGAAACATTATTGAATGACATTGAATGAACTTTATGAAAAAGCAAGAAGCTTACCTATGCTACCAGGCATTTATATAATAAAGGATAAGAAAAGTGAAGTTATATATATAGGCAAAGCAAAAAGGCTTAAAGTAAGAGTAAGTCAATATTTTAAAGAAGGGGCAGACCATCTTGCAAAAGTGCAAAAAATGGTTGATAATGCCTTTGATTTTGATGTTATAGTTACAAACACAGAGTTTGAGGCATTAACACTTGAGTGTAGCCAGATAAAGCAGCATTCACCAAAATATAATATACTTTTAAAAGATGATAAAGGATATAATTTTATTAAGATATCAAAAGAAGAATATCCTCGAATAACAGCAGAATTCCAAGCAAATGAAGATGCAAAATATTTAGGACCATATATGTCGAGTTTTGCGGTAAGAGAAATGGTTTCAACAGCTCAGCAAATTTTTAAACTGCCAACTTGTACAAAGATTTTTCCAAGAGATTTTAGAAAAGAAAGGCCTTGTTTAAATTTTCATATAGAAAAGTGTATGGGAGTTTGCACTGGAAAAATAAAAAAGGCAGATTATAATGAGATAATTGATAATGCTACTAAATTTTTAAAGCAAGATAATGATAAAATAATTGATATATTATCAAATAATATGATGAATGCCTCTGAAAATTTACAGTTTGAAAAAGCTGCTATGATAAGAGATCAAATAAATGCTATTGAAAAATTAAAAGCCGGACAAAATGTTGTAAATGAATCTTTACAAAACCACGATTTTATATCGGTTGTAGGTAGTGGTAAAAATTGTGCCGTTAGTGTTTTAAGATATAGAAGAGGTCGTCTTGTTGATAAAAAAGAACATATATTTTTAGGTGAGGAAGATATTAATAATGTTCGCGATGAATTTTTAATTCAGTTTTATTCAGTGGAAGAGCCACCAAGAACTCTTTTATTAGATGAAATGCCAACAGATGAAGAGATATTAAATTATATTAGTAAAAAATCAAAAACTAAAATTAACATTTCAAAACCACAAAAGGGCGAAAATATAAAAATTATAAAAATGGCTTATACAAATGCTATAGAACGTCTTGCAAGAGAAACGGGAAGAATAGATAAATCTCAGAAATTTTTAGATGAGCTTTCTAATTTATTAGGTTTAAGTAAAACACCGTATACAATAGAAAGCTATGATATATCAAACTGGGGAGATAATTCCTCTGTTGGGGGAATGGTAGTTTTTGAGGGTGGAAAGCCAAAGAAAAGTGGATATAGAAAATTTAAAATAAAAAGCCACCAATCAACAGACGATTATAAAAGTATGCAAGAAGTTTTAACAAGAAGGATTATGCAGTATTCAAATGGTGCACAAGGTCAATTTGGCATAAAGCCAGACTTAATCCTTCTAGATGGCGGTAAAGGCCATTTATCAAGCATTCTGCAGGTTATAGATGGGACAGACTTTAGTGATGTACCTGTGTTTGGTATGGTAAAAGATTCAAAACACAGAACACGTGCTATCGTAGGAAGAGATGGTGAAATTGAAGTAGCTATGCATAAAGGAATTTTTAAATTTATAACTGAAATTCAAGATGAAGTGCATAGGTTTTCAATAGAGTATCAAAGAAGAACACAGAAAACAAAATCATATGCTGTAACTTTAACAAAAATTAAAGGTATAGGTGAGAAAAAAGCTGAAAACTTAATGAAAGAATTTAAAACACTAGCAAATGTTAAAGAACAAAGTGTTGAAAATCTTTTAAAGGTAGAGGGCATAAGTGAGAATGATGCAAAAAACGTGTTTAACTATTTTAGAGAGATATAGTTTTTAATAAAAGTAAAGGAAATAAGATATATGAAAGTTATAAGTGGATTTGCAAGAGGGAAAAAATTAATAACACTAGAAGGCGATGCAACAAGGCCTACACTACAAAGAGTTAAAGAAGGAGTTTTTTCTTCTATCCAATTTGTTGTGCCAGGAGCAAAAGTATTAGATTTATTTGCTGGGAGTGGTCAAATGGGAATAGAGGCTTTATCTCGAAATGCTTCCCTTGCAGTTTTTGTTGATGATAATAAAGAGGCTAATGAAGTTGTAATTAAAAATTTAAAATCATGTGGGCTATTTGAAAAAAGCAGAGTTATAAAAATGAGAGCAGAAGATTATATTTTATCTGCAAAAGATAAGTTTGATATAATTTTTTTAGATCCTCCTTTTGAAAAGGGGATATTAGATGAAATTTTTTTAAAAGTATATAATTTGTTATCAGAAGATGGTATAATAATAGTCGAGTCTGAAAAAAACTGGCAGCTTTCAGCTAGTATTGAAGGGTTAATTTTGCAAAAAGAATACAAATATTCAAATTTGAAAGTTTCAAAATTTATAAAAGAGGAAAATTAAGAAAGGCTGATATTATGAAAATTGCAGTTTATCCAGGAAGCTTTGATCCTGTTACAAAAGGGCATATAGATATAGTTGAAAGAGCAAGCAAAATTTTTGATAAAGTTATCGTTGTTGTAATGGTTAACCCAACAAAAACACCTGTCTTTTCAACAGAGGAAAGAGTCGATTTTATTAAAAGGGTTACAAAGCATGTAAAAAATGTTGAAGTGGATAGCTACGTAGGCCTTGTTGTTGATTATGCAAATAAAAAAAATGCCGATACTCTAATAAAAGGGCTTCGTGCAGTGACAGATTTTGAATACGAGTTTCAACAAGCTTTAACAAATAAAAAATTAGATAATAATCTTGAAACATTATTTTTAGTTACAAATCAGGAGTATATGTATTTATCTTCAACAGTTGTAAGGCAAATAGCAAGCTTTGGGGCAGATATAACACAGTTTGTGCCAGCTGAAATAAAAGAAGATTTATTAAAAAAGATAAAATAGCTATATTTTAGAAGGAAAGGATGGTAGTGTTTATGGCAGCAACTATTGAAAATATATTAGAAAGTTTAGAAGAATTATTAGACGAGGCTGTTTCTGTTCCATTTAGTAATGGAAAGAGAGTGGTTGATGTGGATTTAGCAAGAGACATAATAGATGATATTAAAATCAATTTGCCACAAGAAATTTTGCAAGCAAAAGCAATTGTGCAAGATAGAGCAAATATTCTTCAAAGGGCAAATAAAGAAGCGGAAGACTTAATAAGAAGAGCAGAAGAAAGAGCAAGATACTTAATTGATAGAGAAGAAATAGTAAAAAAAGCTACTGAGCAAGCTAAAGAAATTCGTTCAGTTTCGCTAACTCAAGCAGCGCAATTAAAATCGCAACTAACACAGTTTTGTGATAGTATGCTTATTTCAACACAAGAGCACTTAACAAAAAGTTTAAATGAAGTAAAATCTGCAAGAGAAGCTTTAAAAAAATAATGAACCTTATAAAATCTTTTTGAGTATTATAGTAATAGAACATATATTGGTTTTATTAGATTAAGAAAGGAAAAATATTATGAAGGTTGTTGTGATTAAAAGTCCAAAAATGCTAAAAGGAATATTAAGATATATTTTTAAAATAAAATAATTTAAAATAAAAACAAAGCTTTATTGGCTTTGTTTTTATTTTTTGGAAAAAATTAGCAAGGTTGAATAAACAGTGAATAATGTAAAAAAATAGCACATAGATATATCAATGAATTTACATAATAAATATTGATTTTATAGGCTGAAATGTGATATTATAGTAAGAGATATTTAGCATAAGGAGGTTTAAATAAGTGAGTAAATTAAAGCAAACGATAATTGCCAGTACTATTTCTATTACTGTTTTATTATTTGTTGTGATTATTTTAAATTATGTAACGAGTATAAATCAAATTTTATTAGGCTTCACTGTGCAAAATTTAGAAGATGAAATTAATTCGCATAGAGACGGATTTAATGAATTAATAGTGAATGAAATAACTTCTCTTCAAAGAGTGGCTAGTACACTTTCCATTTTCGAAGAAACAGAAGATAATGCAACTTATGAGTATTTAAAAAGTGTGGAAAATTTTTCAGTTTTTAATATATTATATGCAGTGAATAGAGATGGATACGGAACTACTAGCGAAGGTGAAGTTATAGATTTATCAAAAGAAGATTATTTTAATGAAACTATGAATGGAAAAATAGTAGTGACAGAGAAAAGAACTTCTTTAACTGGTAGTAATGAGGATATCATGGTAATAACAATGCCTTTATATTATGAGGGCACTGTTGAAGGGGTTTTAGCGGCAGAATACCCTGTGGAAGAGATAGTTGATTCGATTTATTTTGAAAACGGGAACGAAATATTTATAGTGAATCCAGAATCAGAAATAATTGTAGAATGTTTAAACAAAGTAGATGGAAATCAAGACGGGGAACATCTTGAAGATTATTTTAAGGAAGCCATATTTGAAAAAGGTAGCCTAGATGAGCTTTTAAGTAATGTTAAAGCTGGAAGAAGTGGTAGCGCTGTTATTAATATTAAAGGAATTGAGGAATACGTTGAGTATCGTCCTTTAAATGTTAATGGCTGGATATTAGTGGCAACTATATCTAGTGATTTAATTTCAGCTGATGTAGAAAACATTGTGGAAATGATTTCTATTCTAACTATTGGGATTATTTTTGTGTTTATGGCTTTAATTGGATATGTTTTTGTTTCAAGGCAAAATTACATTAGTGATATTGAAAAGGTTGCTTATTACGATACATTAACAGGACTTCCAAACATACATAAATTCAAAATAGAAGCAGCGAATTTAATGAAGAAAAATCCTGAGGTGAATTTTGCTATTGTAAAACTTGATATTATAAACTTTAAAACTATTAATGCTATGTACGATTTTGATATGGGTAATAAAGTTATTAAAGCTATAGCAAATGTTTTAATAGATGCAAAATATGGTGATGAATATTTAGTTGCAAGAGTTGGTATTGATGAATTCCTATTATTTAGTAAAGATTTTATATTAAAAGATTTAGATAGTGCAAAATATATTTATGAGGCAGCATTTAAAAGAAAATTACCTGCGATAAGCGATCATAATATAGAATTCAGATATGGAAGATATATTTTAGAAGAAAATGAAACTAATATAGATGCTGTTTTAGATAAAGTAACTCTTGCACATGCAAGTGCAAAAGGAAAATCAGCAGAATATATATATGATTATGACGAAACTGTTAAAACTTTAATTATAAAGCAAACAGAAATTCAAAATAAAATGTATTCAGCTCTTGAAGAAGGAGAGTTTAAAGCTTACTTACAACCAAAGTTCAATATTTTAACAAATGAAATATCTGGAGCAGAAGCATTAGTGAGATGGGTAGAAAAAGATGGCAAAATGATAATGCCAAATGATTTTATACCAATATTTGAAACAAATGGATTTATAACAAGGGTTGATATTTATGTCCTCACTCTAGTTTGTAAAAAAATAAGAAAATGGCTTGATGCTTCGTATAAAGTTGTTCCGATTTCTGTTAATTTTTCAAGAATGCATTTTAATAATGAAAATTTTATTGATGAAATCTTATATGTAGCTAACAAATATAATACTCCAAAAGAATTAATTGAAATAGAGATAACAGAGAGTGTTATGTTTGATAATGAAGAAAAAATGCTCTTAACTGCTCAAAAATTAAGAGAAGAAGGCTTTAAAGTTTCAATAGATGATTTTGGAAGTGGCTATTCTTCATTAGGACAACTAAAGAATATACTAGTAGATATAGTAAAAATCGACAGAAGCTTTTTTACAGGGGCTCAAGATGAAAAGAAAAGTAATTTAGTTGTTGCAAGTACAATAGATATGCTTCAAAAATTAAATTTAAAAACAGTTGCTGAAGGTGTTGAAACAAAAGAACAGGTTGAGTTTTTAAAAGAAATTGGCTGCGAAATGGCGCAAGGATATTTTTATTCAAGGCCCGTTTCAGTAGAAGAATTTGAAGATAAATATGTTTTTTGAAAATTAATTAAAAAAAGCTGATTTTTTATAAAATCAGCTTTTTTGTTTTTTACTAATAACTATCAAATAAAAGAAAAAAGGAATGGCATTTGCCATCCCTTTATCCTTTACAATCTTTTTATGCGAAAAAAGAATTTTCTGCTTAGAAAAATTATTGTAGTAATTGAAGAATACCTTGTGGTGTTTGGTTTGCTTGAGCAAGCATTGATTGAGAAGCTTGAACAAGAATGTTGTTTTTAGTGTAAGCCATCATTTCTGTAGCCATGTCAACGTCACGGATACGGCTTTCAGCAGCTGTCATGTTTTCAGTTGTAACACTTAGGTTGTTGATTGTGTGTTCTAGTCTGTTTTGTAGAGCACCTAGATTACCTCTTTGTACTGAAACATTTTCGATAGCAGTTGAAATTAAACCAATAGCAGTAGAAGCAGCTGTAGTATCTGCAACAGAAGCAGCATTTACGCCAATACCAGCAGCACCCATGTTAGTGATACCAACAGTTAATGTTTGAGTAGATGTGTCACCGATTTGAAGAACAGCACCAGTCATTGTACCATCAAGTAGTTTTGTGCCATTGAATGTAGTATCTGTTGAAATTCTGTTGATTTCGCTAGTTAATGCATCAAATTCAGCTTCTAATTTTTGTCTATCAGATGTTGAGTAGATACCGTTAGCTGATTGAACTGCAAGTTCTGACATTCTGTTTAGCATTGAGTGAACTTCTGTTAAAGCACCTTCAGCTGTTTGAATCATAGAAATGCCGTCAGCAGCATTTTTTTGAGCTGTTTCAAGACCTGTGATTTGAGCTCTCATTTTTTCTGAGATAGCAAGACCAGCAGCATCGTCACCAGCACGGTTAATTCTGTAACCTGATGATAGTTTTTCTAAGCTTTTACCAACAGCTGAGTTGTTGTTAGTAAGGTTTCTGTTAGCGTTTAACGCTGTAATATTATGTTGAATACGCATAAAAAATTTCCTCCATGAAATTTGTAATAACTAAACTTCCGTGTTTAGTTTTTCCGTTTTAGTAAGACACTTTATCCTACTCTCAAATAGTATATCGGCTTCATAAAATAAAACTTAAGTAAAAAAATAAAAAAAATAAACCTTTTTATAATAAGGTTTATTTTAAAGATTATTTTTTAGATAATTCATCACTAAAGTTTTAATATTATTTAAATCTGATTCTATTATAACAGCACCTTTTTCTTTTGCAACCATTGGCATTCCATAAACAACACAGCTTTCTTTGTTTTGCCCTATTGTATATCCGCCATTATTTTTTATTTCTAAAAGTCCATTTGCCCCATCTTGCCCCATCCCTGTTAAAATAATACCTATACTATTATTTTTAGCACTACGAGCAACAGAGGAAAATAAAACATCAACACTAGGTCTGTGTCCTGAAACTTTATCGCCTTTAGTAAGTGAAATTTGATAATTTTCGCCAGTTTTTAAAACTTTCATATGAAAATCTCCGCCAGGTGCGATATAAACTGAGCCTCTTGATAAAAAATCTCCGTGCTGAGCTTCTTTAACGGTGAGCTTGCATTTTGAATTTGCTCTTTGAGCATATAAATTAGTAAAAACTTCTGGCATATGCTGTGTTACTACAATAGGTGGCATATCCTTTGGAAATTCTTTTAAAATATCTAAAATAGCCTCAGTGCCCCCAGTGGAGGCACCGATAGCTATAACAATATTATTAAAATCTAATTTAGAAATAATATTAGGCATATAAAGACATTATCCTTTATTTAATTTTTCTGTATCCAGAAGGCATAACCCATTTATAGTTTGTTGTTTCAAGAGCAACAGTTTCGCTATTGCCTATAAAAAGATATCCGCCCCAGTTTGTAGCGTCATAAAATCTATTAACTAAGTTATCTCTTGTGTCTTTATCAAAATAAATCATAACATTTCTACAAAAAATCACATCGAAATTTCTCTTAAATTTTATAGGCTCCATTAAATTGAATGTTTTAAAAACAACATTGTTTCTTATTTCTTCACACACAGTGTATGTTTTTTTATCACTAGATGGAATAAAGTATTTTTCTATCCATTCCTTTGGCATATCTTTTAAGCCATTAGCAGTGTAAGTGCCTTTTTTTGCAGCAGATAGGGCTTTTTGAGAAATATCTGTTGCCAAAATTTTAGTATCCCACTTACCAGGCTTTTTAGAAAAATACTCTTTTAATAAAATGGAAAGAGTATAAGGTTCTTCTCCAGAAGAGCAACCTGCACTCCAAATAGATAAAACTTTATCCTTGTTATTCATTTCAAGATATGGAAGAACAGTTGTGTTAAAATATTCAAAGTGAGAAAATTCGCGCATATAATAAGTATGGTTAGTAGTAAGTAAGTTAAGCATTTTAGATTTATCAGTTTCGTTATTAGTATTAATAATATATTGAATATATTCTGATATTGAATTATATCCCTCACTAATAGTGAAATTACTTAGTCTGCTAGACACTAGTTGTGTTTTTCCTTCAAGATTTATACCATAGTTTTTCTTAACAAAATCAACAAGGATGTTAAAATCTTTATCATTTAATTCTTGATTTCGCATTTTACACTCCATTTATTAGCGCTGGACAGTCGATTAATAAAACAACTGTTCCATCATCTAATTTAATCATAGAATTAGTTATATCCTGTTTATTTTGAACAGGAATTGGTGATGATTTAGATGCATCTATAGTTTGAACTTGGATAACTGTATCCACAACAAGGCCAACTAAAGATCCTTCATATTCAATAACGATAACACATGTATTATTATCATATTCAATAAACTCTTTTTTCATGCGAAGACGCATATCAATTATAGGAAGTACTTGTCCTCTTAAATTTATAACTCCTTTAACATAAGAGGGTACCATAGGTACACTTCTGATATTAAAAGTTGCAAGTATTTCGATAACATTTATAGAATTAATCCCAAAAACTAAACCATCAGATAAAAATGTTAAAAATCTATCTGTTACTATTTCATTTTCGATAATTTCTTCTTCTGGTTCTTCTACTCTTTTAAATAACTCAGACATATTACATTCCTCCAATTTCTACTTTTTTAGTTTTTGCAGCTCCAAATAAAGCCTCTACATCTAAAATTAAGCTGATATTACCATTTCCAAGTATTGTACAACCACTAACACCAGAACGTTTAATATCAAAATTATTTAAGTAAGCTGGTAATGGTTTTACAACAACTTGCTGCTCTCCTATTAATTTATCAACGAATAAGCAATAAGAACGTACTCCACTTTCAACCCAAATTAAAATACCATCTTCTAATTTTGTGGCTGAATTATCTATACCATATATATCATTTAATCTAATTATAGGATAGAAATTACCCATATAAGAAATTAATTCATTGTTTTCAACATCAAGTAAGATATCCTCACTTTTTGCAATAAATGATTGACGTATATTATTAATAGGTATAGTGAAAGCATCAGGACCACACGCAACTTCCATACCACTAACAATAGCAAGAGTTAGAGGGATTTTTAAAGTAACACAGAAGTTTTCTCCTTTATTGTTAGTAATAGTAACATTACCACCAATCGATTCAACATTCTTTTTAACAACATCAAGTCCAACGCCTCTTCCTGAATACTCAGTAACTTCACTATTAGTTGAAAAGCCAGCCATAGTTAAAAAGTTTACTATTTCATGCTCAGTATAATCGCTAGGTGCTTTTGAAAGAAGACCTTTTCTTTCTGCTTTTGAAAGGATAGCTTCAGTATTTATATCAGCGCCATCATTTTCAATTTGAATGATAACTTCACTACCTGTGTTTTTAGCGGATAAAATAATCTCGCCTTGAGGATTTTTACCCGCGGCAACTCTTTCCTCGGAAGTTTTCTCAATTCCGTGATCCATAGCATTACGAACAATATGCATAATTGGATCTCCAATAGAGTCAACAATAGTTTTATCAACTTCTGTTTCTTCGCCTATAATAGTGAGTTTTACATCTTTATTTAAAGCTTTTGACATATCTCTTACAATACGATTCATTTTTTGGAATACGCCAGAAACAGGTACCATTCTAAGAGACATAACAATATCCTGTAAATCATCTGTTAACTTACGAAGTTGCCTTGTTGATTTTAAAAATGCATCTAATTTTAAACCTTCAAGTTCTGGAGATGCGGCTACCATTGATTCAGTTATAACAATTTCGCCAACTATAGCCATTAAATTATCAAGTTTATCAAGTTTTACACTGATTAAACTTTGTTTTGATTGATTAATAGTTTTAATTTGATTTGAAATATCCTTAGGGTTTCCGTTTGCACTACTAGGCGCGGGAGTTTCTTTTTTAGGAGGCTCTTCTTTTTTTATTTCTTCCTTAATTTCATTAACTTCTTTAGTTAATGGTTTTTCGCCCTCATCTTGAAGAGCTAAGAATGCAGGATTTGCCACAATTTCATATGAGCGCAGATTACTAATAGCATCAAGTGATGCAATGCTAGTTTCAACACTTTCCTCATCTTTAAGACCGATAAAGAAACCTTCATTTGCGATAAATGTAGCTGTTTCAGAATTTGAGTCTATATCATTTGGATGAATAACAGTTTCTATAGAATGCTCTTTTAAAGCATTAACAACTATTAGTGCACGAACATTTTCCATTCCACAGTCTTCATCAAATAAAATATGAAGGTAAAAAGGATAATCGCTAGAAAAATTTGGATCGAGCCCAGCTTCTTCACTTTCTTTGGCAGTATCTTGTGAGATAGCTTGGCCGCCACCTTTAACTTCATTTAATAAATTATCAATTTCTTTAACTAAAGGTTCGATATCATTAGTTAAAGTTTCGCTAGCTTCAACTTTTTCAATATCCTGCCTTAATCTGTCGGTACATTTAAATAATAAATTAAATAATATGCCTTTTTGAGATTCGTTAAATATACCTGTGCCATTTTCTCTGATTTCAAAGAATAAGTCTTCGATGTGGTGTGATAATTCCATTAGTGGTTGAAATTCCATCATAGCTGAAGAGCCTTTAATAGTATGCATACTTCTAAAAATAGCATTAACATCATCGACAGAAAAGTCTCCTTCTTGTTCTGCCCTTAAAAGCAAATCATCAAGCTCTGATAATAAAGTATTAGTCTCGTACAAATACGTGGCTAAAAGAGTTTCGTTTATATTATCCATAATTCGATACCTACCGCCTTTTCTAAAATATATAAAACATATTGCAACCATAAATTGCTTATGGTAAAATAATATATATATATTATAATATAAAAAGATGATAAATGGAATAAAAATTTTTAAAATGTAACAAAATTTTAAAAAAAAGGTGATAAAATGTCAAATATTTTAAAAGTAACCACCCCTTTAGCGGGGTATGAAGCCCAAAATCAGGTAAAAAATCCAACAAATAGGCCACTTGATCCCACAGTGCAGTCTCCAGTTGCACCAGATAAAGTGGTAAAACCTGATTCAAGAAGTGATTCTGCAAGTCAGGAAGCGGCATTAAAATTTAGATACGAAACAAATTATGGAAATTTTCTTTCTCAAATAAATAATTTAAATGAGATGGGGGAAGATTTTGTAAAATTGTTTTTTGAAAAATTTTCCACTTATGCAGAATCAGGACTTACAGATGGGTATTCTCAAAAAATAGCGGAATTTTTAAATATGGTATCTATTCCAAGTGAAGATTTAGCTGCATTTTTAAAAGAGCAAGGTGGGCTAAGTTTAAAACTTAGTGGAACATTTTTTGATGTTTTAAAACAAATAATGGATAACACAAATTCAGTGGAATTAAAAAGTGGTATATTAGATTTTCTAAAAAGATATGTAGATATGGCAGAAAATACTCACACAATGAATGGGATAAACAGTATATTAGGAAGTCTTAGAATGGGCATTATTCCTAGCCAAAGAGAAAGTTTTGATAAACTACTAGCTCAGCTTATGAATGTTTCTGAAAATGGAGATGGTGTTTTAAATAATTCACAAATTTTAAAAAATGATATACTTCCTTTTTTAAATAGTTATGTTTCAAGAATGAATGATAGAGGTTTCTTAAGAGAAAATTCAGCGCTGCTTGGGAATTATATTGCAAGGCTTGAAAACGGACTTCCATCAAGAGTGCAAGAAGCTTTTGAGAGTCTTTTAAGATTTCAAGGGATGCAATCAGCATTTAAAAACTTTGATCCAGCTGTTTTAATGCAAGTTTTGCAAAATACAGATTATATGAAAGCTAAAAAAAGCCAGAAATGGCAAGATAGTTTTATTGAAATTATAAAAGAGGGAATGAACTCAAATCAGGAAGAAAAATCGGTATATCAAGGACTAATGCAATCTATTTTACTAAATGAGAGTGTGTATATGCCTATTCTTCACACTATGCTTCCTCTTAATATAGATGGTAAACTGATGTTTGCCCAAACTTGGATAGATCCAGATGCTCAAAAAGATCATAAAGAACGTGGGCTTGGAAAAATGGTTCAAGGTCTTGTTAAATTTGATATAGAGGGAATAGGTTTTTTTGATGTGTTTTTTATATATCAAGATAGCAATATGAAAATGCAAATTAGCTGTCCTACAGCACTGGAAACAGATATGAAAAGAATAAAAGAAGATATTGTAAGATTAGTTTCTTCATACGGAATAAGTGTAGCAGAAATGTTTGTTGACACTCAGGATGTATCCATTCCAATTTCAGCTGCTTTCCCAAAAATATTTGAAAGGAAGAATTCAATAAATGTCTCAATTTAATAATGTGCTTAATAAAAAAGCGGTAGCTTTAAGCTATGATGAAAAGCAGGATGCTGCTCCTGTTATAGTAGCCTCAGGAATGGGACATTTAGCTGAAAAAATAGTTGAAGTTGCAAGAGAAAATAAAGTGCCAGTGTATGAGGACAACTCTCTATCAACTATGCTAACTCAATTAGAACTAGGCTCGCCTGTTCCAGAAGAATTATACGAGGCTATAGTGGGGATATATGTTTATTTTTTAAATTACGGTAAAAATAATATTCAAAATAAAAAAACAGAAGAAACACAAAACATACCACAAGAAGAAGTAGCTGAAAAAGAAGATGAAACTATATAATAAAAAATATATAATTATATAATACAAAAGGACTGAATTTTAAGATTCAGTCCTTTTTATTTATCTTCTATTTTCTCTTTGCTTTTGGAAAACAAAATTTCTTATTGTTGATTCAATTCCAGAAGATAATTTAGTGTATTTACATCCGTAACCATAGCTAGTAGAGCCATCTTTATTTACTATATCTTCTCTTCTTAAGATATCTACACTAACACGTAGTTTATGGCCATTACTTAGAGAAATATAAATATCAATACAGCTATCCTTGTAAAATTTAAAATCACAAACAAAGAATATGCCACCGGCGGAGATATTTATACTTTTCCCCTTCACACTATTAATTCCGAATTGAGAGGTGTAGTTTGTGAAATCCTTGGGTATTTCCATTTCTTTTGGAATAATTGCAGATACAACTAAATCTGCCTTTATTTTAAAATCTTCTCGTCTTTGTGTAGCTGAAACAATGCTTACAAGTTCACACTCAACAGAATTTAGCCACTTACCATCATCTGATAAGAATTTTTTTGGAGCAGAAAGAAAACACTTGTATCCAACAAGCCCTAGATTCTCATCTAAAAATGTTATATCCATTTCAGAATTTAAAGAATCTACAACATCATCATCTATTATGAGTGTGGCTGTGTTTTCAATTAAATTGGTTACAGCAACTTCACATAATGGAGATAAATCATTTTCATTTAAATATATTAAAGCGCTTCTGCAGCGGGTTAAGTTCATAATATGTTATTACTCCTAATTTTTTATATATTATATTATATACTATTTTGTACTAATTTTACAAGTAAAATATTAAAATAAATAATATTATCTATAAAGAAATAAATGTAATATTATGCGATTACATCCGCTTTTGTAAATAAATATTAAATCTTATATTAACAAATTGTTAACGAAATGTAAAAGGGATGTAAACTTGGTCGAAATAGATACTATTTTTTATAGTATTAAAAGAAAATATATGAAAAACGTATAAAAATAAGCTATAAAAACGGCAATTATTGACATAACTACATATGGAGAAAAATATGAAAAAAAGTTGAAATTTGTAACATTTAATGATATAATAACGTATATATTTAAAAATAATTTGTAAAGTCATACAAAGTGGCAAAGTAAGGGTTAATTTAGTTTTAATAAGCTTAGTTTTTTGCCTCTTTTTGATTTACAAACTGAAAGGGAGAACGCTTTATGTCAAACTTATTTGGAAACTCAATTTTAACGATGAAAACATCGCTTGATTACCTTTGGACAAAGCAATCTGTTACTTCAAATAATATCGCTAATGCTGATACACCAGGGTTTAAATCAGGTTATGTAACATTTGAAGATGCATTTAAAGAAAAATTAGATCTTGCCTTAATGTCTGGCAAAAGTCAAAACATACAAAATGTGTTAACACAAACAGGGATTATGGAAATTGGCACAAACACAAATGATGGATTAAGAATAGATGAAAACAATGTCAATTTAGAAGTAGAAATGATAGAGCTTGCAAAAACAGAGCAGCAATATAATTATGCTTTGTCATCATTAAACAGTGATATAGTAAGACTGAGTACAGTAATTAAAGGCCAATAATCTAAAGTTTGTTAGATAGGAGATTTAAAAATGGAAATGAATACGCAATTTATAATGCCTCTTCAAAGAATTGAAACTTTAAGTGAGCAAAATATAACAGCGGTTACAAAAGATAACAGCTTCACCAATATTTTTGAAAATGCAGTAAACGATGTAAAAGCTACTCAAATGGAGCTTGATACTCAGCAATATTTGCTTGCAATAGGCGAAATTGATGATCCTCACAATGTTACTATAGCAGCGGCTAATGCACAGCTTTCAGTAGACTTATTAGTTCAGCTAAGAAATGGCGCTATAGAAGCATATAATGAATTAATAAAAACAAACCTATAATATTTATATATTAAAAGGTGTAGTGCACTTATTAAATCTTAAAAAGTGAAGGAAGTAAAAAATTGGAAGCTTTAAAAGTTAGATTAGATCAAATAAAAGCGCAACTAAATCGGTTGCTAGAAAAATATGATAAAAAGCTACTACAACGAATTGCCGGAGCGGGAATTCTTGTGGTAGTAATGGCTATTATAATAGCCTATATTGTTAATATCGGCTCATATGAAGTTTTGTTTAGTGCAGTTCCAGAACAAGAGGCACAAAATATCACAGCAAAGCTTCAAAGTGAGGGAATTGATTACCAGCACACAGAGGCAGGGGATATATTAGTTCCAAAAGATGTAGTAGAACAAACAAGGGCGGATTTAGTAATTGAAGGATATACTCTTACAGGATTTGCTTATGAGACATATCTTGAAAATTCAGGCGGTATGACTACATCTTCGCAAGAGGAAGAATTTAAAAGGATATCTTTAGAGCAAAAAATTGAGGCAACTATTGGAATATTCGATGGTGTAAAAAAAGCAGTTGTAACTATATCTATTGCGGAAGACAATAAATATGTATTACAAAGTGATGATTCTCAAAATGCATCTAGTGCATCTGTAGCAGTGGATTTAGAAGCTGGCGCAAGGCTTTCAGAAGAGCAAGTTGAGGGGATACAAAGGCTTGTTGCTGCAAATGTTCAAAATCTTGATATGAATAATGTTGTGGTAGTTGATGGAAGTGGTATTGAACTTTCAAACACACAAGCAGATACGAATAGTGAAAGCAGTGCTCAAGCTGAGCTAAAGTCAATGGAAAATGCATTAGCTTCAAAAGTTGCAAATGTATTAACTGATTACTATGGCACAGGAAACTTTAAGGTTTCAGTTACAGGTGTTTTAAATCAAGATAAGGGTATTAGCGAGAGTATTACATATACTGTTCCTGATGGTCTTGTTGATGAAGACGGAAAAGGTATTTTAACTAATGAATCAGGTGATGTAAGCTTAAATGGCGAAGGATTAGTTGGTGGAGTAGCTGGAACAGAAGGCAATTCTGAAATTCCGCAATATAATGTGGGAGAAGATGGCGAACTTGATAGCTATGATGAGTCTTATATAAGAGATTATTTAGTTAATCAAACAACTGAGCAAAAAGAAGTTTATCAAAATGTTTTAGAAGATGTAAGAGTTGCTGTTTCATTAAATAGTAATACTGCCCCAGAGAGTATAACTCAAGAGGAATTATTAAATTTAATTGGGCAAGCAGCAGGGATATCATCAGAAGATAGAAATGAAAGAATAACAGTTGTTTCAGCTCCATTCTACGATGATACACAAGGAATAGTATCAACAGGGCTTGATGCTTTATTCTCATCACTTACAACAACACAAATTTTAATAATAGCAGCAGTTGCGTTATTAATAATAATACTATTAATATTAACTATTCTTTCATCTAGAAGTAAGAAGAAAAAGCGTCTTGCAGAAGCAGCTCTATTAGAAGCTGAGGATACTGCTAGAATACTATCACTTCAAGAAGAAAAAGCACATCAAATTGAGGAATTTAATGCTAATAACGAGAAGAGCAATGAAGTTAGAAACAGTATTCGTGAGTTTGCTGATGAAAACCCAGAAATCTCTGCTCAAATGATAAAAGGTTGGCTAAATGGCCAATAGAAATCTAGGGAAGGAATTTTCTAAATTATGGCGGATAAAAAGAAATCAAAAGCTTCAAAGGAAGCACCAGAACCAGTAGAAGAAGTAGTTGTAGAAGAGAAAAAGGTTAGTATAGATCATTTATCTCCGGCTAAAAGAGCGGCAACTGTTGTTGCAGCTCTAGGGGCTGAAAATGCATCTAAAGTATATAAGTATTTAACAGAAGAAGAAGTTGAAAGATTAACTTTAGAAGTTACAAGACTTGGGTTTATATCTGCAGATGAGACAGCACTAATTTTAGATGAATTTTACACCTCTTGCCTTACTCAAAAGGTTGTAACAGAAGGTGGCCTTGATTATGCAAGAGAAGTTTTAGAAAAAACTTACGGGGCAGTAACAGCCGCAGAGCTTCTTAAAAAAATGACAAGGCATCTTGAGAAAAGATCGTTTGAATTTATCGCAAGGATGGATACAAAAAGTATATTCTCGGTTATTCAAAGAGAAAGGCCACAAGCAATTGCTTTAATTCTTTCTTATTGCGATCCAAGGCAGGCGGCGGGCTTAATAGCGGAACTGCCAGAAGATAAAAGAATAAAAGTTGTTGAAAGTATAGCAAATATGGATAGTGCATCACCTGAGGTTATAAAAATAGTTGAAGCACAGCTACTTAAGAAGTTTGATAGCATTGTATCAACAGACTTTACTACTGTTGGCGGTATAGACTACATTGCTGATGTTATGAATAATATGGATAGAAGCAATGAGAAATTCATCTTTGATGAAATTGAAAAAGAAGATCCTATTCTTGCAGAAGAAATTAGAAAAAGAATGTTTATCTTTGAAGATATTCTTCAAATGGACGCTCATTCAATTCAAAGATTCATTAGAGATTGTGATATTAAAGATATCGTTTATGCACTTAAAAATGCTAGTCAAGAAATGGCGAGTACATTCTATGCAAATATGTCTTCAAGAATGGCAGAAACAGTGCAATCTGATTTAGAAATCACCTTCAATTTAAAACTTCGTGATGTTGAAGCGGCACAACAAAAAATTGTGGCTATTATAAGAAAGCTTGATGAAGAAGGTGAACTTGTTATCGGTAAAGGTGGAGGAGATGATATAATTGTCTAAGATAATCAAAAAAGATAACGATAAAACAAAATCATTTAAATCATTTATAAATTTTGCAATGAACTTTGATGATACCTTTGAAGAAGAAGATGGTGAATTTGAAGAAGTTTCATTTGAAGAAGTGAGTGATGAAAAAGCTGATGATTTCTTAGAAATTCCTGAGGAAGAAGATAAAAGTGAGCAAGATGAAGATATTTTAAATCTTTTAATAACCACACAGGTAAAAGAAGCACAGCTTCTTGAAAAAGCAAGAAGTGAATCTCAAAATGAAGCACTTATTATTATAGAAGAAGCTAAAAAAGAAGCTGAAGAGATAAAAGCAAGAGCTTACACAGTGGGATTTGATTCAGGAAAACAGGAAGGCTTTAAAAAAGGAAAACAGGAAGCTAAAGAAATAGCTCAAAAAGAAGCTCGCATAGAAATAGATGAGTTAAAATACAATGTGGCAAGAGAAATAAAACTTTTAGAAGTTGAAAAAGAAAAAATCTTAGAAGATCATATAGAAGATTTAAAAGATATTGCAATTTCTATAGGTGAAAAAATTGCCCTAACAAGCCTTAAAACATCAAAAGATGTTATTGAGAAAATGATACTTGAAGCCACTGAAAAGATGAAAAAATCTTCATGGGCAAAGGTATATATAGGTTATACCGAAGAGGCTGTTAAAATAAAAGGGGACACAGAATTTTTAGAAAAACTCTCAAGGCTTGCTGATAATGTTAAAGTGATTATAATGCAAGCTGATGAAGAGGGAATGTGCATAATAGAAACACCAAATGGCACAATGGACATAAGTGTGAAAACCCAAATTAACAATATTAAAGATATAGTAAAAACAGCAAAATAATTAAAAGGAGATGTTTTCAAGATTTGAAAGAGTTAAAAGATTTAATTTTAAAATCAGAAACTACAAGTTATATAGGCAAAATTGAAAACATAACTGGTATGTCGATGACTGCCTCAGGAGCTGGGGCAAATATCGGTGATATAGTTCTTATTTATAATGATAAAGAAAAAAAGCAAATTCCCGCAGAAGTAGTTGGATTTAATGGAGATAAAGTTCAGTTAATGGCGTATGAGGATACACCAGGAATAGGAACAGATAGCTTTGTTAGAAATACTAAAAAGAGGCTTAAAATCCCAGTAGGACAAGCATTGCAAGGAAGAATAATAGATGCACTAGGAAATCCAATAGATGGAAAAGGTGCTATTTCAACAAATGAATTCTGCTATGTTGAAAACCCTAAAATAAACCCTTTAGATAGACCTCCAATAAGAGAGGAACTACATCTTGGAATTAGAGCTATAGATGGACTTAACACTGTTGGAAAAGGGCAAAGGATAGGAATATTTTCAGGTAGTGGTGTTGGCAAAAGTACACTTCTTGGAATGATAGCAAGAAATGTTAAAGCGGATATTAATGTTATCGCTCTCGTTGGAGAGAGGGGCAGAGAGGTAAGAGAGTTCGTTGAAAAGGATTTAGGTCCTGAGGGAATGAAAAAAACTATATTAGTAGTTGCAACTTCCGATCAACCTGCGATGCTTCGAATGAAATGTCCAATGGTGGCAACAACGATAGCAGAATATTTTAAAGATCAAGGAAAAGATGTTTTGTTAATGATGGACTCCCTAACAAGGTTTGCAATGGCCCAAAGAGAAATAGGCCTTGCAACAGGTGAGCCACCAGTTGCAAGAGGATATACCCCATCAATTTATGCAGAATTCCCAAAACTTTTAGAACGTTCAGGGAACTTTGAAAGAGGTTCAATAACAGGAATATACACTGTTTTAGTAGAAGGTGATGATACAAATGAGCCTATTTCTGATACAGTTCGTGGTATTTTAGACGGACATATTGTTTTAAGTAGAAAACTTGCCAATTCAAATCACTTCCCGGCTATTGATGTAAATGCTAGTATATCTCGTGTAATGGTAAATATAGCCTCGAGTCAGCATCAAGAATATGCATCAAAGCTTCGTGATATAACGAGTATATATGCTCAAAATGAAGATCTTATATCTATAGGAGCTTATAAAGAAGGCTCAAATCCAAAACTTGGCTATGCTATAAGTAAAATAGATAAAGTAAATTCATTTTTAAAGCAAGGCATAGAAGAGAATGTATCAAAAGAAGAAGTTTTAAAAAGTATGGAGAGTATTTTAAAAACTTAAGGTAAGAGAGGGTGTTTAAATGAAAAAATTTCAATTTTCTCTAGACAAAGTGCTAACTTACAAAGAACAAATCGAAGATAATTTAAAAATTGAACTTGCAGAAATTATTCAAAAGGTGAATGAAGAAGAAAATAAATTAAAACTTCTTGAAGATGAACATAAATTATATTCACAAAAATTTGAAGAAGAAAAATCTATAGGATGTACAATTCTTAGAATAAATTTCTATGAGGGGTATCTACTAAATACAACTTATAAAATTAAAAGACAATTAACTATTATTAAAAATCTTAAAATAAAAGAGGAAGCAAAAAGAGAAGAAGTTATTGAGGCAAGAAAAGAAACTCAAAGTATTATAAAATTAAAAGAAAAAAGAATTGATGAATATAATAAAGAAGCTTTAAAAAAAGAAGAGTCTTTTATTGAAGAATTTATCACAACTTCAAAATTTATGCAAAACTTAAATACAAGGTAGAAAGCTGAGATTTTTATAATTAAAGCTTACTATAAATATTAATTAAGAAAGGAGGAAAGAGTATGCAAATGAATGTTGTGCAAAGTTTTACAAATGCAGCTACAGCAATAAAAACAAGCACAAAGGATTATAGCGCTGATAAAAAGGATTTTAATGAAGTTTTAAAAACTGAAAAAGAAGTAAGTGAAGCAAAAACAGAAAAACCAAAAGATGAATCTGTAAATGAAAATCAAGAAGAAGTTTTAGATGCTACACAGGTTTTAGTTATGCCAAATGTTCAAGAATTACTAAATAACATTATAAAAACACAAGAAGAAAAAGTGGATTTTAAAGCAGTAAATCTTGAAAACTTACAAGAAAACACTAAAAGCGGTGTAATAACTGATTTAAAAGCTAATAACGAAGAATCAAGCGATTCACAAATTAAAATTTTAGATTTAAATCTTTTAAAATCTACGCAAGAAATCCCAGAGGACTTAAAAGCGAAAATTGATTCTTTAGAAATGCTAAAAGGCAAGTCTGAAAATGAAAATCAAGGAGAAAAAACTTCGGCAGCATCTACTGAAAATAGCCATGCAGGAATTTTACAGCAAACTGAAAATTTAAATAATTTAGAAGTTATAAATGTTAAAAATCCAGCCCCTATGGAAAAAACGATAACAAGTGAGTATATGAATGATATAAATAGTAAAATTGCTGAAAATATATCTCTTGGAAAGAATGAATTTGAAATTCAGCTAAGTCCTGAAAACCTTGGAACATTAACTATTAAAGCAAGTTTTGAAGATGGAAAAAGTGTAGTGTCTATAATTTGTGCTGATTTAAAAGCTTTAGAAGCTGTTGGGAAAAGTGCAGATGATTTAGCACTAATTATCCAAAATAAAACTGGCAATGAAACACAGATAGTAGTGGAGAGTCCAAGAAGCGATTACCTTGATAATAATGCTGATGAGAATCAACATCAAAATCAAAGTGATAATCAAAATCAAGATGGTAAAAAAGAAGAAAATGAAAATCCACAAGATTTTCTACAACAACTAAGACTAGGGCTTACAAATGTTTAAGCTAATTTAAGAAAGGATGGTTACCTTATGAGCACAGTTCAATTTACGGGTGTAACTAATCAAGATTATGTAAATACTCTAGCAGGGGCAACTACATCATCGAATACTTTAACAATGGATGACTTCTATGAGCTTTTAGCAGCCCAGCTAAAATATCAAGATGCAGATAATCCAATGGATAGTAGTGAAATGATGGATCAAATGGTTCAAATGGAAATGATGGATGCAACAAATAGTATGGTGGCAGCGATTCAAGAGCTAACATTTTCTAATCTAACAAGTTATGCAACATCATTAATGGGACAAGAAGTTACAATAGCAGAGGTAGATCCTGAAACAGGTGAGTATATAGGATCAATAAAAGGTGTTGTTGAGGGTGTAAGCCTTGGCTCATATCCAACAGTGGTAGTTAATGGAAAGCAATATTCAGTAACACAGGTTATGGGTGTTGGAACAGTTCCAGAGCTTGAAGGTGAAACAGATAGCGAAGAGGGAACAGGCGATACTGATACAGTAGTACCAGAAGGTGGTACAGATATCGAGCCAGAAGAAGTTATACCAGAAGAAACACAGCCTTAATAAAAGCTAGGAAACTCCTTGCAAAAAATAATAAAAGGAGATAAAGATGGCAATAAACAATTTAACAAGTATTAATGAATTAAGGCTAGCACATCAAATGCAAACACAGAGTGTTAAAACATTAATTAATACTCAAAACGACTTTACTAGTATTCATGATAATAATCAAAGTTTTACAGATATACTAAATAAAGAAATTGAATCTTCTTCTAATTTGCAGTTTTCAAAGCATGCTATAAATAGAATGAATGAAAGAGGAATAGATGTAAATCAAAATCTTCAAAATGATTTAAATGCTGCAGTGGAAAAGGCTAGAAGTAAGGGTGCAAAAGATGTGGTTATAATTAGCCCGAATTCTGCATTTATAGTAAATGTGCCAAACAATATGGTGGTAACTACTATGAGTCAAAATGAGATGAAAGATAATATTTTTACAAATATAGACAGTGCAATTATTTTATAAGCTGGACCGTTAAGGGGGCTTTTAATTAAATCCGAATGATTTAATTAAAAAAATGCACAGTAGTTCTATATTAGAAAATGAAAGGAACTAATAATGGTTAAATCAATGTTCGCGGCAATCGCAGGATTGCGTACGCACCAATCAAAAATGGATGTTATTTCAAATAACATAGCAAATGTAAATACATGGGGATATAAATCAAGAAGTGCAAACTTCCAAGATGCTTTATATCAAAATGTTGTAAATTCAACAGGTGGCGATGCTACTGAAAATGGAACTGGTGGTGTTAATGCATCACAGCTTGGCTACGGTGTAAACCTTGGCTCAATTTCAACTAACTACACTCAAGGTGGTAGAGCATACACAGGATCTGCAAAAGACTTTATGATTAATGGTACAGGATTCTTTATCGTAGGGCCTTTAAATACTGCCGGTGTTGCAACAGATGGAATTTCAGGCTCAGCACTGCAATTATCAAGAGTTGGTATTTTTGGTCTTGATAACAATGGTTATTTAGTTGATGATCAAGGGAATTATGTTTACGGATTTAATCCAACAGCTGATGATACTGATGATCCAACACTTATGCTAGATACAACACTTCACGCTCTTCAAGTGCCATGGGAAACAGAGCCAACAGCAGGTGATCCAAGTGCAACACCTCCAATTGATCCAACACCAGGTGAAAGATACCAACTAAGCCAAATTAAAATAGGTCTTGATGGTGTTATAACAGGTGTAACTGTTGATACAAATGAAACAATAGTTATAGGTCAAGTGGCACTAGCATCAGTTGAGAATACATCAGGGCTTGAGCAATCATCAGGTTATTTATATGAAGTAGCAGGAAATGCAGGTCAGGTTGTAGCACTCGCTCCAGGTGGTGCATTAGGACAAATTTTAAGTGGTTATCTAGAACAGTCTAACGTGGATTTAGCTACAGATATGGCTGATATGATAACAACTCAAAGAGGTTATCAAGCAAACAGTAAAATTATTACAGTAACAGATGAAATGCTGGAAGTTTTAGTTAATATGAAACGATAATTTTACCTAGAAAAATAGAATAATAGCGGCAAAGTGATATTTGCCGCTATATATGGAAAGGTGACATGTTGTGATAGAACTAACAAAATTAAACGGAGAAGTTATATTAATAAACCCCGATCAAATCGAGTATATAGAAATCATTCCAGAATCAAAAATTATTATGATTAATGGAAGATATCATATAGTAGAAGAGAGTAAGGATATAATAATCGAAAAAATTATTTATTATAAAAAAAGCTGCAATAATCTTGCACAAAAGCTGGAGGGATAAAAAATGGATATTACAACAGTATTGGGTATAGTTTTAGGTGCGGTACTTATTGTGGTTTCAATATTATTAAGTGGCGAAATAATGAACTTCTTTGATCCTGCTAGTATAATGATAGTTTTCGGTGGAACTTTAGCGGCTGTTATAGCTTCATACCCACTAGGAACACTTAAGAACACATTGAAACACTTTCCAAAATTATTAAAAGGCAAAGATTTTGAGCCAGAGCCAGTTATAGAATCTTTAGTTGAATTTGCTCAAATAGCAAGAAAAAATGGTCTTTTAGCATTAGAAGAAAAAGCAAATGAATTAGATGATTTATTCTTTAAAACTGGTATTATGCTTGTAGTAGATGCAACAGAAGCTGAAAAAGTTAGAAGTATGCTTGAGAGTGAAATTGCATTTATGGATGCAAGGCATGATGAAGAAGCGGGAATTTATGATAAAGCAGCAGCCTTTGGCCCTGCCTTTGGTATGATAGGAACACTTGTTGGGCTTATAAATATGCTAGCTAGTATGGACCTTTCAGCAGGCTCTTCAAGTTCACTCGGCTCATCAATGTCGATAGCGATGGTTACAACCTTTTATGGTTGTGTTATTGCAAATTTGATATTTATGCCTATAGCAAAAAAATTAAGAATAAGAAATGAAGAAGAAATTCTTTACAGACAAATTATAGTAGAGGGTGTTATGGGAATTCAATCAGGTGAAAACCCAAAAAACCTTAAAGAAAAATTATCTTCAATGCTACCTCAAAAACAAAAAATGAAACTACTTTCAGCTGAAGGTGGAGATGGTGGCGAAAAAGCTAAAAAATAGAAGATTAAATCTTTAAAAACATTATTTACATAGGAAAAGGGGAGAAGCTGTGCAAAGGAAGAAAAAAGCTGCTGAAGGCGGAGCCGACTGGATGGGTACATATGGCGACTTAGTTACATTACTGTTCTGTTTCTTTGTTTTATTATATTCAATATCAACAGTTGATGAAACGAAGTATATGAACCTTGTAAAAAGTTTAAACCCAGATGCGGTAGATGAATTTTCTCAAATAGTTACAGATCAAACAGAGTTTGAGCCGGGTGAAGATCCACTAAAAGGCTCTACAGATGCTCAGTTTGAGGAATTGTATCACAACTTAGTTGAGGTTGCAAATCAATATCAAGAAACCTCAGATGTGCAAATAACTCTAGGTGATGGATATCAATTTATAACATTTAATGATAGTGTATTCTTCAATGGAGATTCCTCTGTTTTACTTCCTGAGGGAGCGGGCCTTTTAGATGAATTTACACAGGCAATAGCCCCAGCGGCAGATGCTATAAATGAAATTCATATTCTAGGACACACATCACAAGCAAATGCCACTGTTCCAAATAATGTATATACAGATAGAGTTTTATCTTCTACAAGAGCTGCAGTAGTAGTGGCATATATACAAGAAAAAAATATAATAGATCCAGTAAAATTAGTTTCCACAGGGTATGGGCAATTTCACCCTATAGACACTTTTGAGACGCCTGAGGGTAGGGCGAGAAATAGACGTGTTGAAATGATTATTACAAAAGATGGGGCAATTGAAAAGGCGCTAGATGAATATTATAGCGAAGTTTATAATTATGATTCTCCACCAGTTTAAATGCCAGAATAAAAAACAAAATAATATGTAATTAGAGGTGATGAAATGGCTGAAATATTGAGCCAAAGCCAGATAGATGAGCTTTTGAATTCAATGAACTCGCCCGCGGAAACTCCAAAAGAAAAACCGCAAGAAATGGTTCAGCAAGAAGAACAAAAATGGCGCAAATATGATTTTAATAGTCCGAAAAAGTTTACAAAAGATAAACTTCGATTATTATCAAATATTTATGATAACTATGCAAGACTTATGTCGCTTAGATTAAATGGTGTTTTAAGAACTGTTGTTGAAGTTGAAATAACTTTAGTTGAAGAACAAAGATATTTTGAGTTTAATAATATGCTCGATGAAAGTGATGTTATTACAATAGTTGACACAAGAATTCAAGGAGAAAATAAATACACTCCAATAATTTATTATATGAATCCTAGCATAATGGTTAATATGATAGATAGGATGCTTGGTGGCGGTGAGGAAGAAATATATCAATTAGGTCATTCCTATAAATATACAGAAATCGAACTTGCTGTTTACGAAAAAATAATGTCAAACTTTATTTCAACAACTGTTGCTACCTGGCAAAATTATGTAACACTACAACACGGTAAAGAAGAAATCGAGGAAAATCCAATGATGTTCCAAGATATAAGCCTTGATGAGCCTGTTATAATTATAATGCTAAGCCTTAAAATGGGCGAGGTTACGGGGAATTTAAATATTTGTATCCCGGGCACGATATTAACTAATGTATTTGCTGAAATGGATAGCAAGAAATTTATTAGTGGTGTGGATGATGAGGAATACTTATCCACAAGTGAAATGATTATGAAATCTCTACATAAAAGCACACTTCAAATCAGTGCAATTCTTGGAGGAGCCACTCTTGATTTACAAGATGTGTATAACTTGCAAGTTGGCGATGTTATTGATTTGGCAAAACCAAAAGATTCACAGGTAACACTGTGTATTGAAGGTCAGCCTTGGTTTGAGGGCAAATTAGGGGTTTATAATAAAAATTCAGCAGTACAAATAGAAACAAAGCTAGCTGAAGAAATAGAAGCGGAATAGTTTATTAAATAATTATATTTTTATTAAAAGGTAGGTAAAGAAAAATGGCTAAAATTTTAGTAGTAGATGATGCTGCATTTATGAGAATGATGATTAAAGACACTTTAACAAAAGGTGGCTACACAGATTTAATAGAAGCGGCAGATGGAGCTATAGCTGTAGAGCAATTTAAGGCGGAATCACCAAATCTTGTTATATTAGATATAACAATGCCAAACAAAAATGGACTAGAAGCATTAAAAGAAATTAAAGCAATAGACCCAGCAGCACAAGTTATTATGTGTTCTGCAATGGGGCAAGAATCAATGGTTATTGATGCTATTAAATCAGGCGCAAAAGACTTTATTGTAAAGCCATTTAAAGCTGAAAGAATTATTGAGGCTGTTGGTAAAATTTTAGGTTAATAGCTTTATAAAGTATCTTAAATAGAATTAAATTCCTTTAAGATAAATTAAAAAGGGGTGAAAGATTATGGCTTTTTTAAGCTCATTAAATATTAGTGCCTCAGGAATGACGGCTCAAAGATTAAGGCTTGATATAGCATCAGAAAATATTGCCAATATCGAAACAACACGAACTGAAGATGGAACACCATATCAAAGAAAAATGGTTGTTTTAGAAAGTGTTGAGGGTGATTTTCAATCAATATTAAAGGGAAAAATGGATTTAGATGGTACACAGAGTGCAGGAGTAGTTGTTTCAGAAATTATAGATGATGAAACAGAATTTACACCAGTTTATAATCCAGAGCATCCGGATGCTAATGAAGAAGGATATGTTTTAATGCCAAATGTTGATTTAGTTAAAGAAACTGCTGATGCAATGGCAGCATACAGATCTTACGAGGCCAATGTTACTGCATTTAATACAGTGCATGCAATGGCACAAAAAGCACTTGAAATTGGAAAATAAAATTTAAAAATAGTTTGCTGGAAAGAGAGATAAATAAATGGATGCGAATAAATTAACTTCAATGGAAATTGATGCAATAGGTGAGATACTTAATATTAGTTTAGGCTCAGCCGCAACAGCAATTTCCACTATGCTGAGTAGTCGAGTTGATATAACATCACCAATAGTAAGAGTTAGACAAAAAGACTCTTTTGAGTTTTCTCAATTAGAGCCTGCAGTAGGTGTTGAGATAGCTTATCAAGAAGGGTTAACAGGAAGTAATGTTATGGTGTTAAAACGTTCAGACGTTGGCATTATTATTAGCATGCTTTTAGGATATGAATATGAAGCTGATTTTGAACTAGATGAAATTTCAACTAGTGCTATTGGCGAGGTTATGAATCAAATGATGGGCGCATCATCAACTGCTATGGCTGAAATGCTAAATAAAACAGTTGATATAACAACTCCTGTTGTTTTTGAAATTGATGATTCAGAACAATTTAAAGAAAAATATTTTTCTGGGAAAGAGTTAATGGTTGAAGTTAATTTTACACTAAGTATTGGTGATAAAGTTAGCAGTGAATTTATTAATATGCTTCCATTAGAATTAGTTAAGGAAATTGTTGGTGGCTTCTTTAAACAATCAGGTATAGTTATTGAAGAAGAAACACCTACTCCTAGTGTAGATGAAGCACCAGCGCCTATCTCTACTCCAGTTCAAGAAACTCCACAAGCACCAGTAGAACAAGCTCCAGTGCAAGCACCAGCGCCGACTCCAGCACCAGCTCCTGCACCAGTAGCTCCTACAGCAGCACCTGCACCAGTGGCTACAGCGGCACCTGTTGCAAATGATCAATTAAGCCAAACTTTAAATCAAATGGCTCAAATGATGCAGCAACAAATGATGATGACTCAGGCGATGATGCAAAATTCTACTGGAAATAAGAAAATAAAAGTTAATGCTATTCCACAGCCTAACTTAAATATGGGAGATATGCCAATAATTGAAGATTCTAATCTTGATTTAGTAATGGGTGTTCCTGTTGAAGTTAGCGTTGAAATAGGCAGAACGAAAAAATTAGTAAAAGATATCTTAGAATTAAATAAAGGCTCTTTAGTTGTTTTAGATAAATTAGCAGGAGAACAAGTTGATTTATTTGTAAATGGCAGATGTATAGCTCACGGCGACGTTGTTGTTGTTGATGATAGCTTTGCAATAAGAGTTACAGAAATAATTTCAGAAGAAGTAGAGGTATAAAAATAGTTTATGTTTGAGGCTATCATATCAGGAATAGGAAGCTTAATAGTTGTTGCACTTATAATGTATCTTGCATACTTTGTTTCAAAAAATATTGGGCGAATTCCATCAATGAAGAATTCATCTGGTAATATGCAGGTGATAGATAGAATTATGATAGGTCAAGATAGGGCTCTTTTAATAGTAAAAGTAGCACAAAGCTACCTTTTAGTGTCTTCTGCTCAAAATTCTATAACTATTTTAAAAGAATTAAACGAGGAAAATCTTGTTTTAACTCAAGCGGACTCTATAAATTTTGAAAAACTTGATTTTAAAGAAATACTAGAAAAATTTAAAAAAGGAGACACTAATAAATGACAGATTCCCTAGTTAGTATAAACGCTGGCTCAGTGCCAACTCTTGATATTATGTTAATGCTAACACTGCTGATGCTTTTGCCATCAATAGTGATAATGATGACATCGTTTGTTAGAATAATAATAATCCTTTCTTTTACAAGGCAAGCAATGGGTATGCAGCAAACACCTCCTAATATGGTGCTCACTGGCATGGCATTGCTTTTAACCTTATTTATAATGACTCCTGTTATTGAAGAGATAAACACTATAGCTTACGAGCCGTATTCAAATCAGGAGATAACACAGGAAGAAGCCCTAGACCTTGCGCAAGATCCCATAAAGGAATTTATGCTCGCAAGAACAGAAGCAGATACACTTAATATGTATCTTGATATGTCGGGCATAACACCAACGCAAGATCCAATGGACCTGCCGCTAACGGTTATAGTTCCATCCTTTATGACAAATGAATTAGCAAGAGGATTTACAGCAGGACTTTTACTATATCTTCCATTTTTATTAATAGATATTATAGTATCAAGCACACTTATGTCGATGGGTATGATTATGCTTTCTCCTGCCACAATATCAATACCATTTAAAATATTGCTTTTTGTATCGCTTGATGGGTGGGAGTTATTATTCTCTTCAATAGCACAAAGCTTTTTGATTTGACAAAGTAGAGGCTATATAAGTTTGTATAATTATTAAAAATAGTAAAAACAAACCTTAGAGAAAGGAATAATTTTAAAAATGACAACTGGCGAAATAAGTGATGTTTTTTATCAAATGTTCCTTTTGGCTGTAAGGCTTGGAGGACCAATACTATTAGTGGCAATGCTAGTAGGTGTAATTGTTGCTATTATTCAAGCAGCAACTCAAATAAATGAGCAAACTTTAACATTTGTTCCAAAAGTATTAGTTATAGGCGTTATGCTTGTTGTAATGGGCAATGCAATGCTCACAGAAATGCAAGATTTCGTAAAATACATTTTAGAATTAATAGTTAGGGGATAGATTATGCTTATTCCGGGAACAAGCGAGTTTTTGCTCTTTAGTTTAATAGTTGCAAGGATGTCAGGGTTTGTATTTTTTAATCCTATAGTGGGAAGAAGCAATATTCCAAGCATCTTTAAAACAGGACTAACTCTTCTTTTAGCAATTATAATCTTTCCGATTGCAACTGTTAGTGTTGTAGATATTCCAAATTCTTTTATGTTTGGATATTTAATTCTAAAAGAAATGGTGGTAGGCTTTTTCATAGGAATGATAATGTATTTCTTTGAAATGGTTCCATTATATGCAGGAACGGCAATAGATTTTAAAATGGGTATATCAATGGCAACTATCTATGATCCGCAAACAGGAACACAGGTGGCTGTAACGGCGAATATCCTTCAAATTTACTACTTATTACTATTCTTTGCAGTAGATGGACACTTAGCACTTTTTAAAATATTAATAACATCATATGAATTACTCCCCTATGGGGCAGTGGCATTTTCAAATGATTTATATACTCCTATAGTCACAATTTTTTCAGAATGTATGTCGCTTGCGATAACATTAGCATTCCCTTTACTAGCATTTGAATTAATTTGTGAGATTGCAATAGGACTTTTAATGAGAATTATTTCTCAAATAAACTTATTTATTTTAAGTATACAAATACGTATCGTAGTAGGACTTGCGCTTTTACTGTTTTTAATTTCACCAATGGGAGAATTTTTAACAGGAGTAATAACTACAATGATGGATAGAATACAAGATGTATTACTTTTATTAAGCTAAAGGATGTGAGTTAAACTTTGTCTTCACAATCAAAAACAGAAAAACCCACCGCCAAGAAAAGAAGGGATGAGCGAAAAGAAGGCAATGTATTTCAAAGTAAAGATGTTACTAATGTAGGATTTTTGTTACTTGCTTTTTTATCAATAACAAATTCGTTCTCCTCTATGTATCAGCAACTTGAGAAAACTTTTGATACATACTTTGATTTAATATCAAACAATACAACTTTAAGCCATGAAGTTTTAAATGAAATATCTATAGATTTATTTTTAACGTCGCTAATATGTGTTTTACCAATAGCTATAACTTGTGTTGTAGCGGCAATAATTCTTTGCGGGATGCAAACAAGATTTTTATTCGCGGCAAAAGCTTTAAAACCAAAGCTTAGTAAATTAAATCCTATTGAGGGAATTAAAAAACTATTTTCATTAAAAAACTTTGTTGAACTTATTAAAAATATACTTAAAATAATAATACTTGTCTATGTTGTGTATTCTCTTTTAATGGAATATGCACCGCAAGTTATAAGAATGTTAAATATGGAAATTGCAACTTCTTCTAGATTAATGGTTGATATGGGTATGGATTTAGTTATGCAAGTTGTTTTAGTTTTTGCATTTGTTGCATTTTTGGATTATTTATTCCAAAGATGGGACCATGAAAGAAAATTAATGATGACAAAGCAAGAAGTTAAAGAAGAATTTAAGCAATTAGAGGGTAATCCGGAAATAAAGGGTAAAATAAAAAATATGCAAAGGCAAAGGGCAAGAAGCAGAATGATTCAAGCAGTGCCCGCCGCCGATGTAGTTATAAGAAACCCAACTCACTATGCTGTAGCTTTAAAATATGAGCAGGGAGTGAGCGCCGCACCAATAGTTTTAGCTATGGGACAAGATTCACTAGCGCTAAAAATTATTGAAGTGGCAAATGAAAATAATGTTACTGTAGTGGAAAATGTTCCGCTTGCAAGAGCATTATATGCAAGTTGTGAATTAAATAGGGAAATTCCATCAGAACATTATAGTGCTGTTGCGGAAATTCTAGTTTATGTATACAAACTAAATAACAAAATGAGGTAATCCATGAAGCA
>CAYJEK010000007.1:0-22059 GCA_964369205.1 uncultured Oscillospiraceae bacterium
AACCACAAAAAGAAACTGAGATAAAAACGAAAAGAGTTAATTTTGCAGAATATCCTATCGAAGAGCAGGGAAATATGCTTAATAGCTTAAAGAACAAAGGAAGATTATCAGCAAAAGAGTATGATGAAGATTTAGGAAAAATTTTAAAGCAGTATAATGATAATACAAATAAATCAATGTATTATGATTTATTTGATGATGAGTATGATGAAAATAAAAGGATAAAAACTATACCAAGAGAAACTAATGATGGGTATGAGAGTGAATTATTGTATCCTAGTATAAATATTTATGGGAAGCAAAATTCTAAAAAAGAAAAAAGCGATGGTGCAAAACAAAGAAATTTACAAGGTTTAATAAATTTAAATCAAGAGCCAGTTAATGATAATAATATTTTAGAAAACGAGGTAGAATTAAACCCTTATGGATTTGATAATCAAGTTATTAGCATTATGGATAAATTAAAAGCGAACATTAAAGAAAAAAATCCATCATATAGTAAAGACCAAGTAGAATATGAGTATCAAAATATTCTAGGGAGTTTTGTTTATAAAGATAATTCTTTAAAAACTATCGCTTGGAATATAACAGCTGGAAACGCAGAAAAAGGAAAAGATAATTTAAATAGTGAGATGTCTTTAGCAAGATACTATGGATTAACTCAAAGCGAAGAGGATATATTAGAATATAATATCAGACTTCAAAATCAAATGAGTGGCGTTATTGGAGGCACGGACTATTACGAAGAAATTAAAGGGCAAGATAATGGTGAAAAAAATTTAGAGTTCTATCAAGGAAAATATGCAACTGCTTACGGCTTAGACAATTTGACAGCAGATGAATTTAAGCTTATTTGGGACAATTATGTTGACCAATATTCAAATCAATCAGATTTTGCACATCAATCAATTACAACAGCAACAATGCTGGCAACTGATACTAAAAATAAAAATCCGTTAGCATATATCGCACCCGATGATTTTAGAGAAGATATGGCTGGCTGGCGAGGAGATGCGACTTTAGGTTTCCCACCAACACTTGGTGCAGATGATTATATGGCAGACCTTGATGCTGAAAATATTATGTATATAGCAAGAAGGGATAATATCGATTACGCGACTGCAGCTTATAGATATACATCCATGCTCGAAGATGGAATGACAAGAGCAGAAATATTTAAAAGCCATACGGATATAGAAGAAGTCAAACATGCTATTTTTGCAGCAAATGGGCTTTATCAAAATATGAACTATCAAACTCCAAACTACTCTATGATGGAAGAATTAAAACAAATTTCATCAGATGCATACAATTTTATACTAAACTTAGAAAGAGAAAACCATGAATTACAAAATTATGTAGGAGATGGAAATGAAAGAAGTATTACAAAAGTTAAACCAAAATAAAAAGATTAAAATATATTCTATAATATTTATAATATCACTTATTTTCTTATGGTACTATGAAACCTATATTCTAGTTGATAATGTTTTTGATTATATGTATTACTCAAGAGCTGAGCAAAAGTTGTTTATAAACGAAAATGAAATCGAAACTTTAAAATATAACTATCACGAACCTGAAAATCCAAAACAATTTGTTTTTGATTTGTTTGGAAATAATATGTCAGAAGTTCAGGAACTGAAAAGTGAATATTATTTTTCATCAAATAATATAGATTTGCAGGATAGCTATATATTTGTTGATAGCAAATACGGAGATATTTATAATGAGCCTACAAACTTTGATTATGAAATAGAATCAGCTAATATAAAATTTGGATATATTCTGTATTTACAGTCTAACGACAAACCAAACATATATTATAATATAGGATTTGAATATGTATTTATGCCACATACTAATACCTTGTATCCCGAATTTTGTCTTGAAGAAAGTGAGGGAAAAAATGGATTAGTTTTTTATCAAAGAAGCTATAAAGAAGGAGAAGAGATTTTAGCAGAAACAGGTATAACAGCAGAGGATTTAGAAACTATTCATCACTGGCTTTTATATGAAAGAATATTAAACGATTTTTTCAATTATAACGAAGGTAAAACTAGGTTTTCTATTGATGATTTAGGGGATATAAAAATAGCTGAATTAAATACATAGCATGAAGATGGATATGTTAGCAATATTAAGGAAGGGCTGTATTCGTAGTAAAATAATAGGTAGTTTATATGAAAGAAGTATTAGAAAAGTTAAACCAAAATAAAAAGATTAAAATATATTCTATAATATTTATAATATCACTTATTTTCTTATGGTACTATGAAACCTATATTCTAGTTGATAATGTTTTTGATTATATGTATTACTCAAGAGCTGAGCAAAAGTTGTTTATAAACGAAAATGAAATCGAAACTTTAGGATACGAATACTATGAGCCAAAAAATCCTTTGCAATATGCATTTAGCTTTATGGGTAATAATATTTCCGAATTACAAGTATTATCAAGTGATTATTATCTTGTTTCTATTGATAAATTAAAACAAGATGATTATATATTCGTAGATAGTAAATACAATGAAAAATATTTTGGCACATTTACTAACCCTTCACTTTTTCATTATTCAATTGAGGCGGCTGATATAACTTTTAGTTATTGGCTGTATTTTGAATCACTTGAAAATCCGGGAGTATACTATCATGTCGGCTTTAAATATTACTATAAACCACACACGAATATTCTGTATCCTCAAATTGAATTCGATGAAGAATCAGAAGCAGATGGATTTAGAGGTGATGAATACACTTACGAAGAAATTGAAGATATGCTATCAGAATTTAATATATCTGCAAAAGAGTTAGAAGCTATTCATCACTGGTTTTTATATGAAAGGATACTAAAAGATTTTTTTACGGATAATGAATATAAAACTAGATTTGATATTAATGATTTAGGAGATATAAAAATAGCTGAGTTAAACACATATTTTGAAGATGGCTTTATCAGTACTTTTTAATATTTATAGATAGCTGAAAGAGAGTTTTTTCAATGAAAGATATTTTACAAGTGCTAAAAGAGAGTAAGAAAGTCACGATAAAAGATTTAAAATAAATTTTGAATATCCATAATGTCAAATTTTATTGATAAAATATAGTTAAATATCTTGTCAATGATAGTTCGAGTCCGAAAAAATTAGAGTAAAATATCTTTATTGGACATGAAATACATAAACAAAAACAGCAGTCCTTTAGGTGAAGTGATAAAATGATAGTAGACACAAAAAAGTGTCTACTATCATTTTTTTGATGTATAATTAAAAATAAAAAGGAGAAAAGAAAATGGGAAGACCAAAAGGAGGCAAAAACACACATCATACAAAAGAAGAAAAGCTAAGGCTAGTAAAAAGGAATTTATCGGGAGAAACAACAACATCACTATCAAAAGAAACAGGAATAAACGACTCTCAGATACATAAATGGACAAAACAATACTTAGAGAGTGGTGAAGAAAGGTTAGAAAACAAAAGAAAGCCAGGAAATGTTTTAGCAAAGTATCATAGAAAGAAAACACTTACAGAAGTAGAGCAGCTAGAGTACAAAGTTCTATTATTGGAACGAGAATTACTAAAAAAAGATGCTGAAATATTAAAGATAAAAAAGTCTTTAGAAATGGAAGGAGTGGATATACAAAAGCTGTAATACAAGAACTGTATGGAATAATAGAAAGTAAAAGTGATAAATATTCAATTAAAAGCTTATGTGATGTTTACAATGTTTCACGCTCTGGGTACTACAAATGGAAATTAAGAAAAGGCACTTTAAATAGATATGAAAAGAATCAAAAGGTATTAGATATCTTAGTAATGGATATACATTCGCACTATCCAACACAAGGATATAGAACAATAAAGGATACACTTAGTTTGCAAGCAGGATTAATTGTATCTGATATTGCCATATTAAAATCAATGCAAAGATTAAAAATCAAAGGATATGTACGAAAACAAAGTACTCCTAAAGCAAGTGGGAATGAACATAGAAAGTTTTCCAATATTCTTAATAGAAACTTTAATGCAAATAAACCTTTAGAAAAAATTGTAACAGATGTTACATACATAAAACATAAATCTAAATGGTATTATCTTGCTGTATATATGGATTTATTTAATCGTGAAATCTTAGATTTTGAAATTAGTAATACTTTTGATAACTTCCTTGTTATGAAACCTGCTAAAAGAATTTTAGAAAAAACAAAGAATATTAAACACCCAATCCTTTTGCACAGAGACCAAGGTGTTCAATACTCATCAGCAGGTTACACGAACTTACTTAAAGAATACAATGTTATTCAAAGTATGTCAAGAGCTTGTAATCCTCGTGATAATGCTGTTATTGAATCTTTCTTTGCAAGATTTAGAGAAGTTTTAAATACTCATTTTAATTTTTCAAATAGTGATAATCTTTTTGAAAGTATTTCTCGTACTATTCACTATTTTAATTACACTAAACCTATTAGAAGATTAAACGGAAAACAGCCAGTTCCTTTTCGTTTGGAACTGACTGCTTAAATTTTTTTCTTTTTTGTGTCTACTAACTATTGACTACTTCATTTTAAATGCTGTCTTTTTAGTTATCCACTGCATAAATAATAGTTTCCCAAGCAGGAATATAATAATTGTGCCTTAGATATATTTTGTAGTTTGGATTTAAAGTATCTATAAGTTTTATAAGAGTGAAAAAATCATCATTTCTATGATAAGCTGCAACTCCAAGTGAGGGTTTATATTTTTTTATAGTTTTACTTGCACCAACTAAACTTTCGTATTCCGCTCCCTCAACATCAAGTTTTATATAGCTTGCAGCCTCACCATTTAAAATATTATCAACACTATTTACTTCTATTTTTAAATCTCCATTATCGCGAATTGCAGAATTTCTTCCGCCACCACCTGTAAAATAAAGAGTGGTTTCTTCCTTGTATGAGCCGATGTTATAACATTCAATATTATTTAAATGTTCAGTGTTTTTTAAAAGCTTTTTAAAGTTTTTTGCATCTGGCTCAAAGGCGATTATTTTTTTAATATCTTTTTGTATAGATAGTATTTCTTCTATAGTGTCGCCATTATAAGCTCCTAAATCAAGATAAACAGTATCGTCATTAAAAGAAAGTAGACTATTATAATCCCAAAGTCTTGTAGTGGATATATTTTTTAGATAATGAATTTTTCCACTTATTTTAAAATTAATTATATTAGTAAAAACTTGTTTTGAAAAATCATCGGCTAATCTATTGTAAACAAAATTAAAATTATCAGCATTGTTTTTTAGATATTCATAATTAAAATATCCGCCGCCAAATAAAGGGGTGTCTGGTGCATATAATTCGTATTTATCGGCTAGATTATATATTTTTTCAATTAAGCTTTTTTCAAAAGCTGCAAATGCTAAAAGAATTATAAAATCAGAATACTCAGCTTCGATTTCTTTTAAAGTTTTAACTTTATATCCCATAAAGCTATGGCCGCGAACAAATTCATCACTAGCGAAAATTTCACTTATTTGAATATCATATTCATCGCAAATTGAAAGTATGTTTTGTGCACCATTTCCCATACCATATATCATTATAGGTTTTTTAGCAGTTTTTAAATAGCTAAATAATCCCTGCTCTTCGCATTTAAAATCAAACATCTTATTTTTCATACCCCTTAAAAATTAAAATCTTTATTAATAATACAATTTTTTGCTATTAAATGTCAACAAAATATAAGGTTGCATTTGACTTTAGAAGGTATTTTAGGTAATATTAAAATATATAAATTAAATAGTTTATAAATGAGAGGAGCGACAAATTTGAAAAAGGCTGTAATTTTTGATATGGACGGTGTTTTATTTGATACTGAGAGAATGATAATGGACGTTTACAAAGAAAAAGCAAAAATTTATAATTTAGAAAATATAGAAGAAGTTTGCATAGAATGTATAGGCACAACTAGAAAGAAAACTTTAGAAATTTTTACAAAGCGCTACCCTGAGATAGGCAATATAGAAGATATTATAGAAGAGGCTGAAAATACATTTAAAAATTTAGTGTTAAAAATAGGACCAACAAAAAAAGCTTATGTGGATGAAATTTTAAATTATTTAAAAGTAAATAACTATAAAATAGCTCTTGCTTCTTCCACGTATTTTGAAATGGTAAAAAAAGAGCTTACTTTAGCTGGAATTATAGATTATTTTGATGTGATTGTGGGTGGAGATATGGTAAAAAATAGTAAGCCTTGCCCTGACATTTTTCTTTTAGCAATGGAAAAATTAAATGTAAATCCTAGTGAATGCTACATAGTAGAAGATTCTATACATGGAGTTGTTGCTGCAAAATCAGCAGGTGCTGATGTTTTAATGGTGCCAGATTTTGTGAAGCCACCTAAAGATTTAATAGATGAAAAAGTTATGGTTTTTAAAAATTTACTTGAGGCAAAGAATTATATTAAAAGCAAGGAGATGTAATATGAGAATTTCACTTAGTGATATAGAACTTGTTTCTCCAAAATTCATAAAAAGTGAAGAACTTTATTTATACACTATTAAAAACAAGGAATTCCTAGAAGAATTTGAGCCAAAGCGAAATGATGAGTTTTATACTATAGGTTTTCAAGAAGAATTACTAAAAAGAGAAGAGATAGAATTTTATAATAAAGTTAACTATAAATTTTATATAAAACATGACGATATATTAATAGGTAGTATCGCCTTAACAAATATTGTTTATGGGCCTTTTTGTTCCTGCTTTTTAGGCTATAAATTAGATAAAGATTATGTAAATAGAGGATATATGCAAAAAGCAGTTTTAGCCCTAACAAATTTTGCATTCAATTCTTTAGATTTACATAGAATAGAAGCTAATGTAATGCCAAGGAATAAAGCATCAATAAGAGTTTTAGAGAAAATAGGATATAAAAGTGAAGGTGTTGCTAAAAAATATTTAAAAATAAATGGTGAATGGGAAGATCATATTCATTATGTTATATTAAATGAAAATATGGAGTGAAGGAAAAGATAAATGAAGAAATTTAAATATGATTTAACTATAGCATTAATAGTTAAAAATGAAGAGAAGGTCCTTGAAAGATGCCTTAAATCTATTCAGCCATTAAAAGAAAAAATTAACTTGCAACTTATTATAACCGACACAGGCTCAACTGATAAAACAAAAGAAATAGCTAAAAAATACGCGGATTTAGTTTTAGATTTTGAATGGTGCAATGATTTTTCAAAAGCAAGAAATACAGGGGTAAAAAAAGCCCTTGGGAAATGGTTTATGTTTATTGATGCGGATGAATATTTTGATGAAACAGTTTTAGAGCTTGCAAAATTCGTGCAAGATAAAAACAACGATAAATACGATAATGCAACAATTAATTTAAAAGATTATTCAAGCAATTTCAAATTAGGATATAGACAATATACTCTAATGAGATTATTTAATTTTTCAAATGAAGTAAGAGAATTTATATATGCAATACATGAAAATATACCATCAGTAAATAATACTTTTAATATAGATACAATACTTCACCACGATGGATATTTAAATGAAAAAATCTTACTCAAAAAAGATAGGAATGATGCTTTTTTAAGAAAACTTGTTAAAGAGGATCCAAAAGATTTAAGAAGCTTATTATACATTTATAATGCATCAGATGACTTAAATGAAAGCATTGATACTATAAATGAATTAATAGATAATGCTAGAAAGTATAATATTACAAATAATAGCTACTATGAAATAGCTCTTAATGAAAAATTAGTTACATTAAATAAAATGAGTAAGTTTTCAGAAACTGTTATCTTTGCAAAAAAATATTTAGAATTAGTTAATAAAAAATCTGCAATACATCTAGAGATGTTATATCAATATATAGTTGCCCTTGATAAAACAAATGATTTAAAAACTTTAAATGAAATTATTAAACAATATCAAAAAACATATGAATATCTAAAGAAAAAACCAGATAATTATATCTATTTAATTCAGCCAAAAGTTGTAAATCATGATTTAGAATATAAAAAAAGTTTTATTATATATGCTAATAATTTAAGAAAAATGGGAGATTTAAAAAATATTGATTCTCATTTAAAAACAGAATTAGCATTATTTAATGAAAAAAATAGCAGTGAATATCCTTTAATGAATGAATATATAACACTTCTTTATGAATTAAGAAAATTTGATAAGATGAAGGATATCTATCTTGAAATTTACAAAGAAGAAAAAGCTAAAATAAAATTTATAATAATAATTGAAACTCTTCTTCAGTTAATTAAATTTAAAACGGCTTCCTTAGATTTATTTAAGGCTCTTGCAGGAGATGAAGATGGCTACACTGCATTATTTGAATTTCGAAAAAATGAAAATATAAGTAAAAAATACGAAGATTTAATTTTATCTGATAGCCTTTTATATAAAAACTCTGCATTTTTTGAAGTGTTCAGCTGTGATATAAAAAATAATACAAATAAATTTAAACTTATAGAGAATTACGATGCTAAATATTTATTGAGTATATTTATAAATGCTAGCAATGAAGATGTAAATTTTAAAGAAAGTGTTTTTAAAATTTTAGAAACGGCGGATATTGGCTCTTTAAAAGAATTAGTATATTATAAAAATTTAGTTTATGCAGCTATAATTAAAGAATTAGCAAATGAAGATACTGAACTTAATATACAGTTATTTGATAATTATTTAGAACTTTGCATGGCTTATAATAATATTGTTTACAAAGAAAATTTAATAGTGGACGATTTAATAAATATTAATCCAAATGATGCAGCGGCGATAGTTTTATATAATTCAAATAGAAATAATATTAATTTTGTGAGCGATTTAAAATATGCAATTACTTTAGATAAAAATCTTGCGCCTATTACTAAAATACTCACTGAAAATATAGAAAAAGAACTTAAAAAACAAAATGAAATAGACGATGAATTTAAAGAACTTGGAAAAACTATAAAAATGCAAGTAAAAACTTTAGTAGGGCAAAATATGATAAATGAAGCAAAGTCTATTTTATCTCAATATGAAAAGATAAATCCAAAAGATAGCGAGATAAAAGAGCTTTATAAATTATTTAATTAGAAAGGATAATAATATGAATACTATTTTTACAAGACGCAGTGTTAGAAATTATATCACTGATAAAGTGGTGGAAAAAGAAAAAATGGAGATGCTATTAAAGGCAGGAATGCAAGCTCCTAGTGCTAGAAATCAGCAGCCGTGGGAATTTATTTTAGTGGATGATACAAAATTAATAAGAGAAGTAAAAACGGCTTTAGGCGAGCAAAAAATGCTAGATATGGTTAATAATGCGATAGTTCTTCTTGAAAAAACTGATGTTCCAAGAGCTTGCTATATAGAGCAAGACGTTGGAGCATGTATGCAAAATATTCTTTTGCAGGCAGCTGAAATGGGGCTTGGAACATGCTGGATGGGCTGCGAAAAAGGAACAAAGCAAGAAACAGAAATGAGAAGAATTTTTGATATTCCATCAGATATTAATATTTTTGGATTTATTGTTGTTGGATATCCTAGCGATGAAGGGGCAAATAAATTTGTTGATAGATATGATGAAAAAAGAGTTTCATTAAATAAATATTCAAGATAAAAAAATAGCTTCACTAATTTAGTGAAGCTATTTTAATATAAAAATTAACCTACAATGATGTTTCCATCAGGAATAATTTCTCTGTTTGAATAATCGTGATATTTTATTGATAGTGAAATAGCTAAAGACACAGGCCCCACTCTTCCTATAAACATTGAAAGAATTACAAATACCTTGCCTAAATCACTCATAACACCGCTAACACCAGTTGAAAGACCAACAGTAGCAAAAGCTGAAAAAGCTTCAAACAAGGTGTTTACACCTGTGATAGTTTCATGGTTTGAGGTGGTGTATATTGCAATAGAAGTTGCAAAAACAAGAATTAGAGCAATAAATGAAATTGCAAGAGCTCTATAAACTATACCCGTGCTTATTTTATGATTTGAATAAACAGCATCGTTTCGCCCTTTTATAACACTTATAACAGTTATTATAATAACTGCAAATGTAGTTATTTTTATTCCCCCGCCAGTTCCGCCAGGAGCTGCTCCTATAAACATCAGCAAAGAAGAAAATAGTTTAGTAAAATCCGTCATTCCTGCTTGATCTATAGTATTAAATCCGGCGGTCCTTGTTGTAACAGATTGAAAAAAACTAGCTAGAACTTTTTGGTCAAAAGATAAATCTTTTAGAGTGTTTGGATTATTCCATTCTAAAAGCAAGATTACAGCAGCACCACCAACTATTAAAATTGCAGTGATATTAATAACAAGCTTTGAGTGATAAGAAAGTTTTAATTTATTTAGTTTTCTAAAAGTGATAACATCATGCCAAACCATAAATCCAAGACCACCAGAAATGATAAGGCTCATTATCGTTATATTCATAAGGTAGTTATTAGCAAAAGGCATAAGCGATGTGTATGGCTCGATTTGCCCAAATAAATCAAATCCGGCATTACAAAATGCAGATATACTTGTAAATAAGCTTGCCCATAAACCATTTATGAGCCCAAGCTCTGGCACGACAACTATTGAAATAAGAACAAATCCAATTAATTCACAAACAATAACTATTTTAAATATATTTAAAAATAGTGTCGACATTTCTCCTAAATTTTCAAAACTTGAAGAGAATGAGGCAATTTTTAGTCTTTTAAAGCCAAGTTTTTTGCCTGCTGCTATCGAGAAAAAGGTTGTGAATGTTACAAGTCCAAGTCCCCCTATTTGAATTAAGATTAAAATAACTATCTGCCCAAATAAAGTGAATTTTGAATAGGTATCAAAAATAATAAGCCCTGTTACACAAGTAGCGCTGGTTGCAGTGAAAAGTGCATCTAAAAAAGATATATGGCTATCCCTTGTTGCAAAAGGGAGCATTAAAAGAAAAGTTCCCACTAATATTACAGCCACAAAGCTCACCACAACAAGCCTTGTTGGCGATACAACTGCTTGTTTGCTTTTTTTTAGTAGTTGCTGTTTACTATATAAATTGTTAGTCACAAAAACCTCCATAAAGAGAATATTATAAATTTAAATTTGCAACTAAATAAAATTAATTGCAAATGTTATTATACAATATTTTTTAAAAAAGTACAACTTGATTTTTAAAATAAAGTAGTGTAAACTAGATAGGTGATAAAAAAATATAAATGCCCTCTTAGTTAAATGGATATAAGAACCCGACCTACTAATGAAATCAAAGATTTCAAGTAGGTGCCCGGAACCTTGTTTCCTAGCAGCTACTAATTTGTTTTAGCTGTTTCATATGAAAAAATATTATATAAATAAGCCTTCTTAGTTAAATGGATATAACAAACCCCTCCTAAGGGTTAGTTGTGAGTTCGATTCTCGCAGAGGGTGCCAAAAACTTGCACGTTAAACTGCAAGTTTTTTTATTTTAAATAAAATCAAAAAAATCTGTATCTTGATGTTTTAATGTTTGTGTGATACGATATATTTAACTAGTTATATTTGTTGTTAATTTTATTTTAGTGAGAGGATATGCTTGTTTTGTAGATTACGGAGGTAGTAGAATGGTGGACAATATTATTTATGAATTCGATGGAGACGTTGGAGATATTCTTTTTGTGTATGAGGATAGAATTGTTATTCGCCATAAAGGTATTACTAATTTCTTTCTAGGCATGGCGGAAAGCAAAACAATTTTTTACAGTGATATGATTTCAGCCCAGGTGAAAAAATCAGGATTAACAGCAGCTTATTTAAAATTCTCAGTACCAAACGAGCAAAGCTATGAACATGCACGTTATGGAGAAGCGCAGAATGAAAAAACAGTAACATTTGTTGATAATATGAGCGATAAGGCATTTGAGATTGAGAGATATATTAATAAAAGAATCAAAGAAACAAAGAAAAACGAAAAGGTCGTTTACCCGCAAAATACTGATGATATGCTAAAAAGTTTTAAAGAATTATTAGATGCTGGCTTAATTAGTAAAGAAGAGTTTGAAACGAGAAAAAAGCAATTATTAGAATTATAAACATTTTATTTTATAAACAAAAAATATAAAAACAATTATAAAACTGCCTTGTAGCTTTAGTGACTACAAGGCAGTTTTACTGCATTAAATATACAGTATTTAAAAATAAAATTAAATGCGAAGTTTTAGGAAGAAAATTAAATTTGATTATGCTATCATATATATAATGTATAAAAGAGTGTATTAAAACCTAAGGAGGAATTTTTTGACACTAGAAATGTTAGTGATATAATAAATATTAAAGATAAAAAAATATTCAAATGTAAGTAGGTGTATTATGAGTAGTGAATTTAATATGGATTTTTGGGAAATGTATGATGCTGTAATTAGAAATGATGAAAGTTATGATTCTGTGTTTTTTTATGCTGTAAAATCAACAGGTATATATTGCAGACCATCTTGTAAATCAAAAGCACCAAAAGAAGAAAATACAGAGTTTTATAAAACAGCAGATGATGCTATAAAGGCGGGCTATAGGCCTTGCAAAAGATGCCGAAGCGATTTACTTGATTATAAACCGATGAAAGAGATTGCAAAAAAGCTTAAAATACTTATTGATGATATGTTTCGTGAAGTGGAAAATTTAAACACAGAAATAGATGAATTAGGACTTTCAAGAAAACGAATGTCGGAAGTTTTTAAAGAGGAATATGGCAAAACACCAAGTAGTTATGTAAGTGATTTGCGATATAAAGAAGCGATAAGGCTTTTAGAGGAAACGGATAATGAAGTGATTGATATTGCTTATTCAGTGGGATTTAGTAGTCTGTCAGCATTTTATAAATTTTTTAAGGAAAGGGCGAATATGTCGCCAATAGCTTATAGAAAGGGTAAACGGAAATGAAAGGTTTTGCAATTTATAAAACGAAATTTGGATTTTTCAAAATGGAATATCATAATGAAACCATCACTTTTTTTAAAAAAATATTTGATGAAGCTGTAACTGATTTTGGCATAAAAACCGAACTTACAGATAAAGCATATTATCAGCTTTTAGAATATTTTGAAGGAAAAAGAAAAGTTTTTGATGTGCCGTATAAATTAAATGGTACAGACTTTCAAAAGAAAGTGTGGGATGCACTTATGAATATCCCTTATGGGGAAACGAGAAGTTATAAGGATATTGCAATAGAAGTTGGAAACCCGAAAGCTAGTCGTGCTATAGGTTTAGCGAATAATAAAAATCCAATAACAGTAATTGTGCCTTGCCACAGAGTTATCAGTACATCAGGAAAACTCACTGGATATGCAGGAGGGCTTTTTATGAAAGAATCTTTAATTAAAATGGAGGAAGAAAACAAATGAGTAAATTTATTGTGCTTTTTGAAGTAACACCAACAAATGAAGGTAAAGCAAGATATTTAGAGCTTGCGTCAATGTTAAAGCCAATGCTTTTTGGGTTTGAGGGTTTTATTTTCGCTGAAAGATTTCAAAGTCTTGCAGATGAGAGAAAAATTTTATCTATGAATGTTTGGGAAAATGAAGAGGCAATGACAAAATGGCGCACTATGACAGAGCATAGAATGAGTCAGCTAGAGGGGAAAACTCGCCTTTTTGAAAGTTATAAAATTTCTGTAACAAAGGTTGTAAGAGAATACACCCATAAAGATAGAGAGAATGCTCCAAAAGATTCTAATGAGTATTTCAAATAAGATTTATAATTAAGAGGTGAAAATGATAATAAGTGCAACAAGAAGAACAGATATTCCTTCTTATTATGGCGAGTGGTTTGTAAATAGATTAAAAGAAGGATATGTTTTAATTCAAAATCCATATAATGCTAATCGATATTCAAAAGCGATGCTAACTCGTGAAGCTGTTGATATTATAGTTTTTTGGACTAAAAACCCAATACCGTTTTTTAAGTATCTGCCTATTATAGAAGAAATGGGATATCCATATTATTTTCAGTTTACATTAACACCTTATGGAAAAGAAACCGAAAAAGGATTGCCAAATAAAGAAGATTTACTGAAAGCATTTATAACACTCAGCCAAAGAATAGGAAAAAAGAGAGTTGTGTGGAGATATGATCCAATTATAATAACTGATAGATATACTATAGATTATCACATTGAACATTTTTTGTATATGGTAAAAAGATTATCAAATCACACTAATAGATGTATTATCAGCTTTGTTAATATTTATAAAAATGTAACATCACGAATGGGACAAAATTACGACTCTGAAATGTCAAAAAAGAATATTCTTAAATTAGCTGATGCTTTTTCTAAAATTGCAAAAGAATATAATATAAAACTTTTTAGCTGTGCAGAAGAAATAAATTTAGAAGAGTTTGGAATTTATCATGGAGCTTGTATAGATAAAGATTTAATAGAAGAAATATTAGATGTGAGTATAAATGCTAAAAAAGATAAAAATCAGCGAAAAGAATGTAATTGTATAGATAGCATTGATATTGGCAGTTATAATTGCTGTGCAAATGGCTGTAATTATTGTTATGCTATAAAAAATGAGAAGACTTCACTTTTGAATATGAAAAAACATAACCCGAAATCCCCTGTTTTAATAGGCAAAGTACAAAAAGATGCTATAATTACTTATAGAGATAGTGTTAGTTTAATAGAAAATCAGATGTCACTTTTTTAAAAAGTATCATTAATTAGTGTGAAAATAAAACTGAAATGCAATATTTTTTATGAAAATATAACTGTTTTGGGTTAATCGAAAGATATCAAACTAACTGATTTAGAGTGAAAAGGATATAATTGGTAGTGAATTATTGTAATAAACATCAAGGAAAAGTTTTGTAAATTGTGTAAAATGACAAAAAATGGAGTTTTTTACAAATATTTGAATAATGTAATGCAAATGTAACAATTTTTGTGTATAATAAATGTAATCAGTTAAAAATGACTGATGACGATATATTAAAAATATTATAATTAATAACCGGAGGAGAAAATGAAAACGATTAGTTTAAAACAAACGAGAAATAAAATTGCTAGTGTAATAATGGCTACAATTATGATGTTCTCATTAGTGTTTAATGCAGCGCCAATGACTGTATATGCAAACAACACTGCCGTGCAAACTTTTACTTATGATGGAACAAATCATGATGTAGTAGTAAGCGGGGAAACAGTATACAATGCTATAAAAAGCGACTTAGAAGAAAGAGAGACAGAAGAGCTTAAAGGTTTGAGTTTTTTAAGTAAAGACTATTTTGCGGTAAAAGCTAAATATACAGCTGCTAAAGGAACTTTAGAATTAAGCAAAGGTCTTATTACTGGCTCTACTACAGCTTCTGATTTAGCTAATAATTTATCAGGTTTATCAAGTATTATAGGCCTTTTAGGTGGCACATTATCAGTAACTGGACATAATGAAACTTATGCTTCAGCTAATACTTATGAAGTTAAATTAAATGTGGGAGTAATGTCAACTACCCTTGCTCAATACACAATCAGCCCAAAAACTTTAACAGTTGTAGCTGATAATAAAGAAATTTCAGAAGGCAAAGATATCACTGATGGATACCTAACTTTTAAAGTTGAAGGTGTTGTAGCGGGTGAAGATGCACAAGTTTCAGGTGCTCCTACATTAGTGGCTCCTAGCTACTCAAACACAAGTGTAGAAGGCAGTTTTCACGATATCACACTTGGATCATTAAATACACTTACAGCTGCAAATACAAACTACACATTCTCAAGTGAAAACTTTACTAAAGGAACTTTAACAGTTATTGAAAGAGAAGCTATAACTGAAGATTTCACTTTACCGGCAAATACATATAATTACACAGCTACAAATCATTTAGATGCAGCAAAAGCAAAATTCATTGAAGATGCAAAAGCTGCTTTAGTAGGTGATAATGCACAGTTACATGCAGCACTTTTAGTAGATACTGTAGTTGTTACACCAAGCGCTGATATAATTTCAGCTGGTGATTACACTCTATCTTTAGATATTAAAGGTGAAGCAAATATAGGCGAATACAAAAAATATGATTACTCTTTCACTCAAAGTGTAACAGTAAATAAAGCTACAGATGTAAAAATCACTGTAAATAGCCGTTTAGGAACTGTTTTAGATACATACGAAGTATACAAAACAAGCGAAATGCCAACAGCTGGACTAAATGCTTTTGGATTCTATGTTGAAGTACCAGATACTGCAACAAACGAAATGATTCAAGAGATTAAAGGTGCTGGCTTAAGAATAACTAAAAAATCTGGTGGTCTTTTTTCTCCTACAAGCGTTCTAACAGTTGACGCTTCTGCTTTAAATAATAACTATGTAGTAAGTGTTACTGATGGTGCTATACTTGAATCATCTGTAATTGAAGATTTAATAGAAGAATCAGCAAATGGAATTGTAAACGGTGTTGTAGATCCATTAGGACTTCCTTATGATTTAGGATCTTACAATAAAATTTATGATGGAAGAGCAATAGCAAACATTGAAGGCGAAGAATTAACAGAATTCTCAAACGATATTTTACATGAAATCATCGATGCTTTAAATGGCGCTAAAAATTCTATCGAAAACTCAGGTATTTCACTAGGTGATTCAATAGAAATCCCAACTTTAAATAGCAATATAAGCCTTGCTGGCTTAAACATTAACCTTGAAAAATTATACATTGATGATATCAATAGTGTAATTAGCGAAATCAATGCTGTATTAAATAAAATAGAAAATGGTGCATCAACAGGAATAAACACTGTTAATGATTTAATGAGTTTCATTGAAAACTTAGGAACAAGCACATTTGCTTTAAAAGTAGATGCTTCAAATAATGGCCTAAGCGGTGTTACAAATGTTGGCGAAACAACAACTTTAACACTTTCTTTCGAGGCAACATTCAATATTAGTATTGATGATTTAGTTAAATTATCAGGCAAATCAATTGAAGAAATTATCGGAGTTAGTATACCAGGAGTACTAGATTCATTACTAGAAATGAATATTTCAGTTCCAGTTTCAATTCCTTTAACAACAATTACTCTAGGTGTAGATGCATTACCAGTAACTGTTTACTATGATGCTAATGAAACTACATTTGATAGCAATGGAGGACTTTTCTATTCAGTTTCTCCAGAAATTTTAAAAGCACAATTAACAGAAGATTACTATGTGTCAGTAAATCCAATTAGCTATATGCTACTAACAGAAGCAGCAAAAGCAGAACTTTCAGCAGACACTGTTTTAACAAGTGCTACTACACATACATTAAATCAAAACTATGATGTTACTCTAAAATCAATGCTAGAAGATAAATACTATGGCGAAATTGCAAAAGAAGTAACAGATGTAATTAATAAATTAGAAGATGAAATCAGTAAAGTAGATCCTGATGAAATTCAAGATGCAATAAAAGAATTAGAAGATGCTTCAAAAGAAATTGAAGATATCTTAAATGGCAAAATTGATTCAATCACAGATGCACTTGAAAAACTAGAAGGTGTTGTTGATGGTATTGATTCATCAAAAGTTAAAGAGCTTTTAGAAGATTATGCAAAAGAAGCATTAGAAGCTTTAAAAGATAAACTAATAGAAAAAGCTGAACAACTTCTACTAGATATACTTAGTGATCCAGAAGTGCGCCAAACATTAGTTGAAGCATATCAATTTGCAATGCAGGCACAAGTAGAAATAAATGCTTATTTAAATGAGAATTTCCCATTAGAAGCAGATTTTGGAACAGCTATAAAAACTTATAATGGAAAAGAATTCCAAATGAGCGAAACTGGTGTTGCAACAGCTATACTTCAAGAAACAGCTAATGTTAAAGACACTATCTCAAAACTTGAAATTACTGCTTTATCTAATATAGTTTTAGCAGAAGTAATTGTGGAAAATATGCCACAAGATCTTAAAAACACATATAATAATGTATCTGCATTATTAGAGAAATTAGGTGTTGATGTTGGAGCATTTGAAGCAAAAGCTTTAAGCGATATCAATACTCTTGATACAATAAAAAATCTAGCTGAAACAGCTGTAAATACAGAAATTCAAAAATTAAATGGCGAAGTTGAAAAAGTTGAAGCTATAGTTAACACAGCGAACACATTAAGTGTTACACAGTTAATGACTGCTTTAGAAAACCTTAACAATGAATGCGAATACATTGAAATTGCTGTAACAGGCAATACAGCTAATAAAGATGCTGGGGCTGAAGATTTACTAATTCAAGTTTACACAAAAATAGGCACAAAATTTGAAATTTTAAGTCTGACAGCAAAATTAGAAGTTGAGCCAATTACGCTTGATGTTTTAGTTGAAGATCAAACAATAGATCAAAACAATGCTATTGATAAAACTAAATTTGCAATTTTAACAACTGTGTTAGATGAATTAAAAGCAGAATCAGTAGCTTCAGTTGAATTAATTGTAGATGCTACTACTAATACAATTAATGCAAAAATCGTAGACGGTGTTGTAAACTTTGTTTTAGGTGAAGTTGACAGTGGTGATTTAACTATTAATATACCAGTAGTTAATCCTCCAGTAGTTACCCCTCCAGCAACAACTACGACTACAACTACACCAACTACTACAATAACTCTTCCAATAATCCCAGAAGCAGCAACTCCTGAAACTGAAACTGAAATCGAAGAAGAAGAAGTTCCAGAAGCGGATACTGAAGAAGTAACAGAAATCGAAGATGAAGAAGTTCCAACTTCAGCAGGCGAAGAAGAAGGCTCTTCATTATGGATGCTAATACTAGGTGCGATACTAGGACTAATTCTAATTCTATTCTTACTTGCAAAAAGAAGAAAAGAAGATGAAGAAGAAACAGAAGTAGCATAATTCATAATAATGAATTTATAGTAATACTAAAAATAAAGGTGATAGATATTTATATCTATCACCTTTTGTTTTATGTAATTATAGTGAGTGTTAATAGCAAAATTTTAAAAATAGAATATTAATTTAATTTTTAGAAAAAATATATATTAAGAATTGATTAAGATTTGATTTCAATATTACTAAAAAGCGAAATTTCACTAGCCAACAAACTGTAACTATGATATAATACATTGTATAAGCTAATATTTGCAAATAGAAAAATGTGGATACAAAGCATATTTGAAAATGAAGTGAAGAGGAAAGGAATATTCTATGGAATTATTAAAACTTACAAATGTCACTAAAAAAATTAAAGGCAAAACACTTGTAGATAATGTTAATCTAACGATTAATAGCGGAGAAATTGTTGGGTTTCTAGGTCCAAATGGTGCCGGAAAAACAACAACAATTAAAATGATAATGGGCCTGTTTTCGATAACTGAGGGTGAAATAGCGGTTTGCGGACATAGCATTAAAAATGATTTTGAGGGTGCTATGAAAAACGTTGGCGGTATAGTTGAAAATCCAGATTTATATAAAAGTTTAACTGGACGACAAAACCTAGAATATTTTGCAAAGTTTTATGGAAAAGAAGCAGTTGATAATATTGAACCTGTTGTAGAGCTTGTTAAAATGAAGGATAGAATTGATAGTAAAATAAGAACATATTCTCTTGGTATGCGCCAAAGAATAGGTCTTGCACAAGCACTACTTCATATGCCTCCTTTACTAATTTTAGACGAGCCTACTAATGGTCTTGATCCTATAGGGATAAAAGAACTGCGCGATATACTTAAAAATCTTTCTCAAAATGCTGGAACAGGTGTGTTTATATCATCTCACCTTCTTTCTGAGATGGAATTAATGTGTGATAGAATTTATATAATTGATAATGGCGCTATTATTGGTGAAAAATCAATGAAACAAGAAGATAACACAAGTGAAGTTTATCAGTATACATTTATCACAGATGATAATAAAAAGGTTTACGATAAATTTAAAGAGCTTGGAACAAACTGCGATTTAATGCCAGATGGTGTGAATTTAGTTATGCAAAATAATGAAATTCCAAAAATAATTGAGGATTTAGTTGCTCAAAATGTTAAGATATATGCAGTAAATAGAGAAAAACGCTCATTAGAGCAAGATTTTATTAGCATGACAACAGGCTCAAAAGAGCAAATTTCTTAAAGGAGGAATAGAAAATGAAGTTTTTAAATCAAGTAAAAGCGGAAATGAAAAATATGTCGCTTTCAAAATTTATAGTTGTATCTGCTATTATATTTTTCCTGCTTGTTGTAGCAGTGTTTCCACTTTTAGGATATTTTGTTGAGCAAAGCTATGATAACTACTATCCTTACGATCAAGAATTCGTAATTGTTGATGGGGTTGAATATGAAAATAATAATAGCTTTACTCGTGAACATACTTATTTAATAAATGAATTAGAGTGGGTTGAGCAAGCTTATAGCGGTGATGCTTTAAAACATGCAACAGCGATTGCAGATGAGTTACTAGAATTTTATGAAGAAAATATACCTTTAGCTGCTCAAAGTACAAGAGAATATGATTATAGAGCGAATTTATTATATACAGCGCGTCAAAACATTATTGATTTATATATTTTAGCACAACCTGATTTATCGGATGCAGCATTAAATGAGGGTGCAAATCACTTTGGATATAGTGAATATCTTGAAGGAAATAGTAATAATGGCGGAGTGATGTATGGAAATGCATATTATGAATATGAATCATCTGTGGTAGTAGATGATTCGGATAATGGGGCTGAAGTAGTTCCGCTAACAGAAGAAGAAAAACTAGAAATTAGTGCTGAGCTTCAAGAGGAACTTACTAGATTTAATGAATTAATGCAAACTGATGATTATAATATCTATGTTGATATTAAAAGAGAAGAGTTTAATGAATCAATCGAAAATAGCATTGAGAGAATAGAGCAATTAGAAAAAGATGTTATTGAAAATCCAGCTCAAGAAGAAAATATTTCACAAGAAATTAAAAATCTGCAAGAAAATATTGAAATGATAAATGAAATTAATTTACCACAGCTAGATTTTAGAGTTGCTAATGGAATTATAGACGGCGATGGAAGCTGGCAGGATTCAGTTTTAAATGAAATTCAAAATCTTCACTGGAGAATAAGTAATGCTGAAGATATTCAAACAGAACAAGAATTTGAAGAAAGCATGTGGATGACAGAGCAATATGGCACATATCAAGATTATGTAAAAGCAATGGAAATCGAAAAGCAAAAATATGTAACAGATTTATTTGTTGCTGAAAGCTCTTTAGTTACAAATGAGCCTGATATGAGCTTTGTAAACGATGGTGCTCGTAATGTTTTTTATACTAACTTCTTTCCAACAGGAACGATGTTAGTTACAATTTTTGCAATACTTGTTGGTGGATGGTGTTTAGCTAGCGAATTCCAAAATGGTACAGTTAGACTAATGATGATTCGCCCAAGAACAAGACTGAAAATTCTATTTTCAAGATATTTGGCGGGAATTGGCATTGTATTTATGCTGTTTTTAGCGATTGCAATTGCGATACTAGTTTATAGTGGTTTTACAGGAGGTTTCTCAGATTTCTTCTATCCTAACTATTCAGCGACAGGTCCTGTGAATTTCTTTGGCAGTATGATAGTAGATTTCTTTACAGTTTTTGTAAGTGTAGTGTTCTTATATACAGTTGCATTTATGATTTCAGGTGCTTTAAGAAATACAGCTGTTGCGATTATAATCCCGATAGTTATGTATGTTGGGGCAATGGTAGGTATGAATATTTTAGCTTATCAGCCAGCTATTGATATATTAGCATATACTCCAGCTCCATACCTAATGCTACAAGATTTTATTAATCCATCAGATTATGGCTATGTGTCACAGTTTTTACAAAAAGGTGTGCCAATAAGTATAGAATTAGGTATTGCAGTGTTAGTAATAAGTGCAGCTATATGTTTAGCATTAGTATCATATCTATTCAAAAAACGTGATATAACAAACTAATTTAAAATAAGAGTTTAGTATGTATGGTTTTAAATCATACATACTAAACTTATAATGAGGAATGGTAATTATATGGAAAATAACTTTTTAAATAATTATAAGAAAAAAGCCGAAGATATCGGAGCAGTGCCAATTAAAGGAG
>CAYJEK010000007.1:22159-51304 GCA_964369205.1 uncultured Oscillospiraceae bacterium
ACTCCAAAAGTGACAGAGACTCCAAAAGCAGTGGAAACACCAAAGGTGGTTTTCAAAGCAGATGAAAATAAAGAAACTGATAACAGTAGGATTATTGAAATTAAAGAAGAAAAAGAAGAAAAGGGCTTAAATTTTGCTGTAGACAGCGGATTTTCTGCTCCAAAACAATCAAGGCCTAGTTTTATGGCAAATCCAGATGAGCCTAAAAAGAAAAATACAAAGTTAATGATAACGGTAGCGGCAGGAGTTGCAGTGTTTATTTTAATATTATTTTTCTTACTAGGTGGAGCTAGTGTTCCAGATATGGAGACATGGGCTTATTCGCAAGCGACAATTTGGTCTAATGAAAATGGTGTTTTAATAAATAAAGAAGAAGAATATAGCGACACTGTTCCAGCAGGCACTGTTATAAGTCAAAGTCATGCTGAGGGTGAAAAAATAAGTGGTGATGATGTTTTAACTTTAGTTGTTTCACTAGGGCCTGATTTAAGTGTTATGGTTGATGTTCCAGATTTAATGAACATGACGATAGATGAAGTGAATGCTTGGGTTGAAGAAAATCTGATGACTAAAGTTCGTATAACAACTGAGGATAGCCAAACAGTTCCAGTTGGCAAAATGATAGAGTATTCTGTTAATGATAATACAGTTATTGGAACAGAAATAAGAAGAGATTCCCCTTTATATATCACTTTCTCAAAAGGAGTAGGCGAGGGAGAGTCTGTAAAACTGCCAAACTTTTTAACAATGAGTGTTGATGAAGTTAAAACTTTTGCAAGTGATAATGCACTAGTTTTAGAAATTGTTGAAGAATTTAGTGAAACAGTTTTAAAAGGCAATATTATTCGACAAAGTATAAAAGCTACTGAAACTGTTTATGAAGGTGATACTATTTCTATATATGTATCAAGAGGCGAGGAAGTTAGAGTTCCAAACTTTAGTAATCTAACTCAGGAAGCGGCAAAACTAGAGGCACAAGAAAAAGGTATTACTCTAATTGTTACAGAAAAATATGTTATGAATGTTGATGAAGGAAAATTAGTTTCTCAGTCTATGGCATCAGGAAGTTTATATACTGATGGATATGTAGAGCTTGTTTATTCTTTAGGATATAGAGTGCTAGTTCCATCATTTGTAGGAAAGAATGAAGAAGAAATTAGAACTTGGGTGAATAGCTATAATGATAAAGGCGCAAGTTTTACAGTGAAATCTACATTTACAGCAAATGAGGCGGCATATGGAACAGTTTTATCGCAAACACAGGCTAATAACACTAAAGATATAGTTGCGCAACTAGAATTTGTTGTATCAAGTGGACCTATTCTTTATATGCCAGATTTAGTAACTCCTAATGTTTCATTTGAAGAAGCTACTGCTATGTGCACAGATGTTGGAATAGTTGCAATTCTTGTAGAAGAAATAGATACAACAGGCGCGAGTCTGCCGGGTGAAGTGTGGTATCAAAGTGTTGGTGCGGGAACACAGGTTGCAGATGGCTCAACTGTTACAATAAAATATCAGCCAATGGTTGTTGTTACTGTTCCAAACTTTATTGATATGGATGAAACAACGGCGAGAGCTGAGGCTGCTCTTAATAATTTAAACATTACTATTGTTACAGGCTCTTATATAGATGATAAAAAGATAGGAAAAGTTTATGAGCAAAGTGATGCAGCGGGAAGCGCTGTTCAAGCAGGGAAAACTATCACTGTCACTTTAGGTGCTGAAAAACCAGTGGATGCAGTAGATTCAACACCTACTGAATCAACTCCGTAATAAAATATAATAAATATGTATAGCTTAAAAAGGAAGATGATTACATTCATCTTCCTTTTTTTATTTCTAAAATACTGATAATGGATTTTTGTCTCGCACAAATTCAATAAAGTAGCTAATAAAAATGAACAAAATGTAAACATTGCCCAAAAAAGGAAAAAACTTCAAAAATATATGTAAAAAAATAGGTAATGTAACTTAAATGTAACATTTTTATGGTACTATATGTATGTAAACACGAGATAAGAAATATTTCAAAATATTAAATTACGTATTTATTAAGAAATTTTAACTATTTACTTAAAAAACATGAATGAATTAATTTATTATGTAAACTTATAAATGTAACAATTAATGTAAAGATTCGAAATCGAAAGTGTTGAATACTTACTTCTGAAAATCCTAATTAGGTTGATAGAGTAAGATAGAATATGGAATCGGAAGATATTCTACAAGGAAAAGAAAAAATAAAAAATATGGAGGATTATGTTATGAAATTAAAACTAATACTTACGAGTGGTATGAAAATGTATGCTGTTAAAGCAATGGCACTAATGACATCAGCGGCGATTTTATTATCAACAGCTGCACCTAGTGTTTATGCTACAACAGATACAAATACTCAAATACCAACATCAACATCAGCTCCGGCTGAAACAGCTACGCCAACTGCGACACCAGAAATGACAGTCGCACCAACAGCGACACCGGAAACTACAGTTGCGCCAACAGCAACTCCGGAAGCAACGGTTGCACCAACAGCGACACCGGAAGCAACAGTTGCACCAACAGCAACTCCAGAAATGACAGTTGCACCAACAGCGACACCTGAAATAAACAATGGTGTTAGCTTTGCAAACGATGTGTCAGGATTTGGATTAATTGCACCACAAAGTAGTGTGTATCCAACAGGACCGGCTGCTGAATTAATTTCAGTTAAAGCTGAACCAGGAACTGGGGGCTTCTATGCAACAATTACATATGAAGTGAAATTATCACAAGAGGCTATTGATTTAGGATATTTAATCAAAGGCGCTATTGTGAATGGTAGTAAAACAATATCAGATGATGAAACTTACATAATTGCACAACAAAAGCTAACACAAGCAGTTTATGAAAAAGGCACATTCAGTTTAGGTATACAGGTTAACAAACCAACTGCTATTGGGAACTTTGGCTATGCATTTTTAAGTGGGAATTATCCAGAAATGGTAATTGAAAATGTTGCAATTACAGGCGTTAGCTATGATGTAGATACACAAACTTATACTATAAAAGCAGAATCTTCATCAAGTGATGCAGTAACAGGTAATATTATAAATGATGGCAGCAGCACAGCTTTAACATTTAATAAACTAGGTGATGAATATATCGCTACTTATAATGTGTCATCACTATTAAATAGTAGCTCAGAAGTTTTTGAATTCGAAGTATTTTCAGGCGCAAAATCTGCAGAAACAAGAAGCATTTTAAAACTTGCAACAGCTTATGATCATAACGGCGGAGTGTTCTATTCAGGATACCAATTAAGTGATGCAGTTTGGGAAAAATTTATTCCTGCAGATAGCGAATTTCCAGCACTTTCAGAAGGCGAAAAATTACAAACAGGTGTAGATACTTATGGATACGACATACCATCTTTCTACTATATAAAAGATGGTAAATATGTGCCAGTTGCAAGCAATACACAAGTTGCGGCATCAACTGAAATTAGACCAATTATCCTCTCAGATGTAACTTTTGTTAGCTTAGATGGCTCAAAAACAGTTTTAACAACTGATTTTAGAGGATACTCAGATGTTCCATATACTCTAGAAACAAATTTAGTTCCAGCATTAACAGAAGAAACAAATAAATTAGAATATAAATGGGTTGATGAAAATGGCACAGCATATACATCAAGTCAAGTAGCATCAGCATCATTTACAAATGCAACTACACTAACAGAAACAGCAATTGAAAAAACAAACCCAGAAGATTTTAAAACTTTAGAATTTGCAAAAGTATATGATGGTACTCCATTATATATAACAAATGGTCATTCATTAGATATAACTACGGATATAAGAGCGGCATTTATAGCTTCTCATAGTGAATATAAAGATTTTGAAAGTCTTGCTATCAAGGTTACTTATTCAGAAACTAATAGCGATTTAACTACATTTGGATATGCAGTACAAGACGTTAGATGGGAAGATTATGAAAACAGAAACACAAATAAATTAACTGAAAGCGATATAGCACCATACGTTATAGAATATAATGTAATTACACATTATGAAAATGATGAGCCAGTTTACGTAACTGATCTTGATGGAAATAAGTATGTAGGTAGAGTTGAACTTAAAGTTTACCCAAGATTAATTAGTGCAAATGCAGGATCATTTGGCGCTATAGAAGGCTCAGATTATATGCTTTATCAAACCACTTACACGGGCGGATATAGAATAAATCTTGTTTCAGGAAACTGGGCAGGTTTTATAACAGATTCTGATTTAGCAGTATTTTATTCAGCAAATCAAACTGTAAAACCAGAGAAACCATTCCTAGAACTAGATAATTATAAAGAATCAAACGGTTTCTTATCACATGATGATATTAACGTGTATCATCCAGAAATATTAAACGGAAATATTCAGCACACATATTTATTACAAGAGGCTATACATACTGTACACCCAGAATTTGATTATTCAGATAAAATAAATATGAAAAACTACTTTATAGGCAACGAAACAGTGAACTATATGAATGTTATAGCAGTTGATGATTATTCATTCACTAAAGTTTACGATGGCACAGGTCATACATTAGTTGAAGGAGTAGAAGAAACAAACTTCCTAGAAGAAATTAAAAATTCATATGCATATAGCAATATAGAAGCTGGAGTTTTAGGATTAATTAATTCTGGAGAATATGAAGTAGCTATTCGTTTCTATGATGAAGCTACACAATCTTTCACAAAAGAAGAGTACACTTCACCAGCACAAGCAGGGGTTTATGAAGTTCCATTTAAATTATTAATCGCAGATAGAGATGGAAATGTTGTGAGCGAGGAAGATGCAGCAGTATACTTTGATGGAGTAACTTTTAGTGATATTCAAGATGTTGTAAATACTACAAACTCATACCTTGCAACAATCACAATTACAGAAGTTGAAGCAATACCAACACCACCACCAACAACTCCAATAACACCTCCAACAACTCCAGAGGTTCCAGTTTTACCAGTTATACCAGTAACACCTGAAACTGAAATAGATACACCAGATGTTCCAGCGACAGATGGCGAAGGCGAAAACGTTGAAATCGATGATGCAACAGCTCCTTTAGCAAGTGGCGCAGCATGGGCGTTAGTAAACTTAATTCTTGCTATATTAACAGCATTTATCAGTGTAGCACTTCTAATTACTTACTTTAAAAGTAAGGATGATGAAGAATGGGATATGGACGAAGCAAAAAGAAAACGCAAAGGCGCATATAGAATATTAAGCGTTATCCTAGCTTTAGTTGCAGCTATCACATTTATTCTAACAGAAGATATCACTCAACCAATGATTCTAATAGACAAATGGACATTATTAATGGCTATATATGCAGTTATTCAAGTAATAGTTGCTCGTCTATCAAGAAAAGAAGTTGAAATTGATGAAGAAGAAATAAAAGCTTAATTAAAGAAGAAAACAGTAGTTTATAACTACTGTTTTTCTTTTTTATTTCACATTTTGTTTTTGCATTTAATTTAAAAATATAGTATAATAGAAGTATCATAATATAAAAAAGGAGAAATTATTAATGGGATTAATTAAATCATTAGCAGGTTCAGTTACTTCAGTTTTAGGAGATCAATGGAGAGAGTATTTTTATTGTAATTCAATTCCAAACGATGTTTTAATGACAAGAGGTGTAAAAAGAGCCTCATCATCAAAAACAAGTAATACTGATGGGTATGATAATATAATATCAAATGGTTCAGTTATAGCTGTTGCAGCTAATCAATGTATGCTTATTGTTGACAATGGAAAAGTTGTTGAAATTTGTGCAGAGCCAGGTGAATTTACATACGATTCATCTACAGAGCCAACTATTTTTTATGGTGATCTTGGAACAAATATAGCAGAAACTTTTAAAAATATAGGAAAAAGATTTACATTTGGTGCAGATGCTCCAAAAGATCAAAGAGTTTACTACATAAACACAAAAGAGATTTTAAGCAATAAATATGGAACAGTAAATCCAGTTCCATTTAGATTTATTGATAAAAATATAAATCTTGATATAGACGGAACAGTTAAGTGTCATGGGGAATACTCATTTAAGATAACAGATCCTATTAAATTCTACACAAATTTAGCAGGTAATGTTACAGATGAATATAAAAAAGATGAAATTCTTAGTCAGTTAAGATCAGAAGTTTTAAATGCACTGCAACCATCTTTAGCTAAAGTTTCAGCTATGGGAGTTAGGTATTCAGAATTAATGGCACACACAAAAGATATTTCAAAAGCTTTAAATGATGAATTATCTGGAGAATGGGGCGAGTTACGTGGACTTGAAATTGTGTCGTTCACTGTTATTGCAACAGCGCCAACTGAAATTGAAGAATTAATTAGAAATCTACAAAGAACAGCAGTGTTAAGAGATCCAATGATGGCAAATGCAAGACTAACAGATGCAACAGCGGAAGCTATGCAAGCAGCGGCATCAAATGAGGCTACTGGCCCAATGATGGCATTTGCAGGAATGAATATGGCAGGAAACACTGGTGGTGCGGCTGCTAATTTAACAAACACTGCATTCCAATATCAAGCAATGCAAAATCAAGCACAAAATCAAGTTGTGCAAAATAATACAAATACTCAAACTACAGCACCTCAAAATTCTTGGAATTGTGAGTGCGGAGCTAGTAATGAAGGAAAATTCTGCACACAATGCGGAAAACCAAATCAGCAAGGTTGGACTTGTAGTTGCAGTCATGTAAATAAGGGTAAATTCTGCTCAAATTGCGGAAAAGCAAAACCACAAGATGCACTTTTATATAAATGCGATAAATGTGGCTGGGAGCCAGAAGATGCAAAAAATCCACCTAAATTCTGCCCTGAATGCGGTGATGTTTTTAATGAAGGCGATGTAAAATAATAAACTCTTGTAATTTCGGGTATTTTTAATACCCGATTTTACTGTATATTTATAAAATAGAAAGGAAAATTTATGAGTGAGACTGTTTTAAAATATTCCTGTCCCTCTTGTGGTGCACCATTAAAATTTGATGCAAACACTCAAAAACTTCTTTGTGATTCATGTGAAAGTGTGTTTACAGAATCTTATTTTGATAATTTAGAAGAGAATGAAAAAGGATTAAAAGAGGGCGAAAGTGTTGAAACAATTCAAAAAGTTGACTGGAAAACAGAAGGTTTTGCAGAAAAACACGAAATTTTAGAAGATTTAGAAGGATATTCTTGCAATTCTTGTGGCGCAGAAGTTGCAACGGATAAAAACACAGTGGCAACAGAGTGTATGTATTGCGGCAATGCTTTAGTGGTAGCTCCAAGAATTGATGATAGGCTAAAACCAGATTTAATAATTCCTTTTAAAATTGATAAAGAAAAAGCTGAGAGTTTACTAAAAGAATTTTATAAAGGTAAAAAATTACTACCAAAAGAATTTTTAGATAAAAGTAGAATATCAAAAATTGCCGGAATGTATGTTCCATTTTGGCTTTTTAACTGCAAGGGCGAAGGAAGCGCAAGATTTATAGGCAATAGAGTAAGTTCATACAGTGATTCAAGATATAGATACACAAAAACAAGAACATATTCACTGCATAGAACAGGGAATGTTTCCTTCCAGAATATATCAATAGATGCATCAAGCAAATTAGAAGATAATTATATGGACGGTCTTGAGCCGTATAATTTTAGAGAAGCTGTTGATTTTAATGATGCATATATGGCGGGGTATTTTGCCGATAAATTTGATATCGATGTAAATGAAAGCTCAAAAAGAGCAAGCGAGAGAGTTATTGCATCAGCAATTGAACAACTAGAAAATACTACAGGCACATATTCCGCAAAAAGACTAGATTATTCAGATATTAAAATGACAGGTGAAGAAATAAAATATGCATTACTGCCAGTATGGATGCTCAATACAAAATACAAAGGCAAAATGTATCAATTTGCGATAAATGGGCAAACAGGGAAAGTTTCAGGTGAATTACCAATAGATAAAAATAAGCAAAAACTATTGCTTTTAAGTGTGTTTACAGCTATTTTAATTCCTGCAACTATATTTGCTGCCCTTATAATATAGAGCTGTTTGATTTTAAGAAAGGAAAAACTTTATATATGAAAAAAATAAAAAGTATATTACTAGTTTTAATTTTAGTATTTTCTTTATCCTTTACTACAGCTTTTGCTACGGCAGAAATGGATTATGCGGCAATAGATGATGGCGCTGATTTATTTACAAGTGAGGAAGAAAAAGAACTTTTAGAAGTAATTCAAAGCTATAGCGAAGAGTATGATTTTGATGTTACTTTAATTACAAGAGATGGTATAGGCGCAAATGATATTTTAGATTATGCTGATGATTATGAATTTGTTGATGATTATTCAGATGGACTTATTTTTTTATTAGATATTAATTCAAGAGAATATGTAACCTCTACAAGAAATAGTGGTGAATATATTTTTAATGAAGCAGCATTTGATGAAGTTGACAATGAAGTGGTATCTTACTTACAAGATGGCGATTATTTTGGAGCATTTAGCAAACATTTAGATATTACACAGGCCGCTTTAATAGCTCATAGCGAGGGAAAAGAATATAAAACTCCATTTAATATATTAGATGCTATAATAAGTGTAATCAAAGAAGGGATAATAACAGGATTTTTATTTGCACTTATTATTACATATTTTGTTAATAAATATTTAGTGGGACAAATGAAAACAGCTGTAAAAAACACAAATGCAAACACTGCTATTTTAAGCGGTAGTTTTAATTTAAGTGGTAGCAGTGATAGATTTTTATATCAAAATATTTCAAGAACACCAAAATCAACTGGCTCAAGTGGCGGTTCTGGAACAAGAACATCAAGTAATTCAAGAGGCTTTTCAAGAACTTCAAGAAAAGGTGGATATTAGAGTGTGAATATTTAAGAAAAATGTTGATTTTTGCCTATTTTGTAGTATAATATATATAAACATTATATAAAAAGGAGGATAAATATATGAGTGGTGAAAAAAGCACATCGCTTTATGAAGAGTATTTAAAACTATCTATTGAAGATTTAAAAAAGCTAGCTCTTGAATCAAAAAATGAGGAAGCATATTTTTATTCTGCTCTTTTAAGCTTAAGATTTGAAAATGAATGGGAAAAAGCATTTAATTAAATGTAAATTAATAAAAAAAGAAGAGGCCTGCACCTATTGGTGCGGGCCTCTTTTATAAAATACAAACTCCCATTAACAATATTAAGTTATAAAATGTAATCTTTAGAAGATTTAGTAAAATGTGAGCTTTATTGATATTAAAATGTTAATAAAAAATTAGTGTAGTAAAAACTAAAGTTAGATTAAATTGTAAAGTATGTTATTAGTAAATTGTGTAGTAAATACTTAGTTGATTTGTGTTAAAACATCACAGATTTTAATGAGAAGTTTGATTTTATCAAATAAGGAAAGAAGAATTTTGAAGCCACACTTTGGCATTCTCTTTTCACCTATATAATATCATAAAATGTAACTTCTCACGAAATTCTGTTGAATTTTGCATATGATAATGTTGAAATCTAAGAAAAAAAGATTAAATTTGAGTTATTTTGCAAATAATATAATTTCATACACGAAAAAACTACCTGTATTAGAAGCTTTAAACTCGCCATTATACTTATCCACAACTTTTTTTATATTGCGAATTCCAAACCCGTGGTTTTTTTTATTTTTTTTGGTGGTCATTAAATTTCCATTTGTTTTTATAAGAGAATTTGAGAATGTATTTTTAGAATTTATAAATAAAACTCCCTTATCATATAAAATATCAATATAAAATTCTTTATTTTGAACATTTATTAAAGCTTCATAAACATTATCAAGAAGATTTCCTAAAATAATAGTTAAATCAAATAAAGACATAAAATCTTCTCGTGGAAGATTAATCTCACAATGAATATTAGCATCTAAAGATTTTATTAAGGAAAATTTATAATTTAAAATTGAATCAATAATTAAATTGCCGCTTTTAGAATATATATACTCCTCTTTAATTTCATTACTCATAGACAAAAGATGGTTTTCGAGCTTTTCATATTCACGAGATTTAATTAAATGGCGCATAGATAAAATATGATTATTAATATCATGCTTTAATGTTAGCGTTTCATCTCTTGCTTTTGATATAATATCCATTTGAGTTTTATATGCTTCATTAGCAAGGCCAAGAATATTATTTTCATACTCTATATTTTTAGATTTTATAATAATATCATAGGAATAAAATATAAATAAATTTAAAAGAATAAGTGATAATGTGATAAAAAGCCCAACTATGTCACTAGGATTAGAATAATAAGTTAGAATAAAAATTGTGATGCTAGAAGCAGGCGCACCCGCTACTATAATAAACTTATTAAAGCTTAATTCCTCTAAATGATAGGAATGAAAATTACCATTATATAAATTTGCCACAATGAAAATAGCTGCGCTAATACAAATGTTTAAAACATAGTGAGGAACTTCTCTATTTAAAATGAATTTAAGGCCAGTATAAAAAAGGCTGTCACATAAAATTGTAAACATAAAAAGCGCAGTAATCGCAATAAGTTTCCTTTGCAAATTACCGGTATTAAAAAAAGATATTACAAATATAAAAATAGTATTTGTAATAAAAAATGTTATTATAGTGTCAAAAAAGAATAAGCTAATACTTGAGAAAATCACAAAGCCTAGTACTAAAAATAAATTTTTAATATTAGGCTTATGATTTGATTTAAAAAAGACACCTATAAATTGTATATTAACAATAGCTCGAAAAACACTTGTTAATACATAAATACAAACATCAATCATTCATCGAATACTCCCTTCTTAAAGTTAATAGGGAGCCCCTAACTATCTTGCGGTGACTCTGACTTATTGGAAGAGTTAAATTGTTAGTGAGTTGTATGCTATCATAGTCGATATGTTTTATAAAAGTGTAGTTTATAATATAAGATTTATGAATTCTAAAAAAATTCAAAGGAGGTAAATCATCAATTATGCTAGAAAGCTTACCATACATTTCATAATCTCCTTTTACTGTATGAATAATAATTTTTCTATTATCACTTTCAAAGTAAATAATATCTTTGTAACTAATATTGTAATAGTCTTGCTTATTAGAGAAAGAAAATGTTAGTTTGTTTCTATCAATGTATTTTATAGATTTTTTTAGTTGGTCGATAATATCTTTTTCTAAAATTGGCTTTATTAAAAAGTTCGCTGGCCTGTTTTGAAATAATTCCATGGCATATGAAGCATTAGATGATACATAAATAATTTGGGTATCATCATCGTGTAAATCATTTCTTATTTTTTTACCAACTTCAACACCATTTAATGAGTCCATCTCAATATCAAGAATAATAATATCGTATTTTGTGTCTTGTGTTAAGTGATTGATTAATTGTTGTCCGGAGTAAAATATATCTATAGTTAAATTTTGTTTATTAAGAGTTAGTTTGTTGTTTAGAATTATAGTTTCTATCTCAGTGCAAAAAAATCGGTTGTCATCGCAAATGGCAATACGTAACATATATCCCACCTCACCTCTTTTTGCTACCTATATTTTACAAAATTTTAAAGATATCGTCAAACATACATAGATTAAAAAAAGAGAAACTATGTTATAAATATTAATATAATCTTAGAAAATTAATAATATATTAAACAATTAACTGATTAAAGTATACAAAATAGGTGTATTTACAAATAAGGGCGATATATAGCTTGTGAAAATGAATAAACTATAAATTATTTAATAAAAGCTGCTAGTTTTATCTAGCAGCTTTTATTTTTATTTATTATATAATTTTTTATAGATTAAGTTTTGCTTTAAAATTATGTTTTGCAAGAAAAACACTCACTATTTTAGCAATTCCCAAAAGCTTTGAAAATTGTTTTTGTGTAATAGAATCGATTGCTTCATCAGATGTAAAAGATATAAATCCAATAGTTTTTCCATCGTCAATAAGTGCTATTGATACTAATGAGCGCACTAAATTTCTATTTAATAGTTTATTAATTCGCTCGTCTGTTTCATTAAATGAATCGATAACTAAGGATTTTGAATTTATTATTGGAACTGTTAAAAATAAATACTCAGTTACAGGAGCATTATGAAGTGTAAGGGCGATATTATTATCATTATTAAACCAAGAATACTCACTAATTAAAAATCTTGAATCATCAGAAAACTCTGTTATAAAGCTAGAGGTGAAATTAAAATGGTCGGTAATAAGATGTAGAATAGATGTTATGGCGCTATTAAAATCTGCAGCTTTATAAAGCAGATTAAATATATAAGAGCCAATATTATCTCCAAAATTATCTTGAGGAGAATTATAAGTGTTTATTTGGCTAAAGTTTGTTTTATAATTATAATCAACTATATCCTCACTATACAAACTAAAAAAGTTATTAGAGTCAGCTTTAGCCTTATTAAGAGCAAGTCCTGCTTTTTTTAAAAGAGTTTTAAAATCACTTCCTTTTTTTGCAGTTGCAATTCCTATATCCGCATGAATTTCAAGCTTTTTATCATTACTATGTATAGGTTTTTTAAATAATTTATGTATTTGATTTGCCTTTTGAATTAATAAAGATTGATTATGATAGTTTTTTATAAAAACTAAAAAATCATCTCCGCCAACACGGGCGATAACATCAATATTTCTAAATGTTTGCTTTAAAAAATTTGCATATTCTGATAATATAGCATCTCCGTATATATGCCCAAAATTATCGTTTATACTAGTGAAGTTTTTTAAATCTATTAAAAATAAGGCGGCATTTTCAAAATCATCATCTCTTTCAACTGCTTTTCTTATTAAATCATAGGCTATATTTTTATTAAGAAGTTTAGTTAATCTATCGTATTTTCGAATTGCAGGGATAGAATCTAAATCAAGGGTTTTATTTGTTATATCTATTATTCGCCCAAGTATATGAATTGGCTTATTTTTATTATTAAATATTGCTTTATATCGCATTAAGAATGTGAAAGTGGTATCTTTAGTTTTTATTGAAAATTCTGAATAATATAATTCATCAGCCACAAAATCGGTGCTGAAAATATCGATAAAATCATCTTTATTTAATATATCCGACTCTGCAATAAAATTTTTAAAATCAAAGATCCTTTTTGGGATATTTAAAAGCTTAGAAAAAGAATTTCCACTTTGAAAAACATCTTGAGATAAATCATAATCAAAGAAATAATCATCTGTTATACCATCAAGGAAAACATAGTATTCATCTAAAAGTGATGGCATAGTAAAAGAATCAACAGAGCTTGAAATATCAAAAAGTGTTGTTTGTAAAGTTATATATTTATACTGAGTATAATGATATTTAATAGCTAAACGAATGAACTTGCTATTATTATTTTTAGTTATTAATCCGCACATAAAATTAATTTCTTTGCCTTGAAAAGCGGAAGTGTTATCAAGGATTATATCATTGATATTTGCTATATCAGATGGGTGTAAAATATATAAAAAACTATTGTTTAAAGTTTTTTGAAATTCTTCTTTTGTATACCCAATAAATGAATAGAAATCATCACTTGCAGATAAAACAGTTAAATTCTCATTAAAATCCAACACTAAAGAAAAAATTTTAGAATCTTCATTTGAATATTTTGAATAAAAAGACATATTATCACCAAACCTTTCAAAAGATATACTATAATTATAACCCAAAAATTGGCAGATTTCAATATGCTGTAAAAAAAAGAGGTATTATGAAAGAAAAATATAAACAACTTTTTTTAATTTCTATAATTCGAGGGATAATAGGACCAGTTTTAAATGGTTTAAATGGATTGTTTATAACAGCTGCTATGAAAGATTTAGATATAGGTGTTTTAAATCAAACAATTTTTCTATCATTAATTTCTTTATTTTGTGCAGTGGGATTAAATTTTTTTTATATTATAGAAGAAAAACTAGGAATTAAAAAATTAATGCTTCTATCAGGGAATATGCAGTGTTTGGCTTTTTTATTTCTTGGTTTTTTTAATAATATAGTTTTATTTTATTTAGTTACTCCATTTTTAGGGTTTGGAGTGGGATGCATAGTGAATTTATATTCAACTGTTTTAGTGGGAGAAAATTTTCAAAACAATAAAGGAAAATTTATAGGTGTAATGCTTTTTATTGCAAGCTTAGTTGGAGGTATTGGCGGATATATAGCAGGTGTGATGATTAAAAATAGTGGATATAAAATGGCATATATTTTTTTGGGCGGTGCTTCATTATTGATTTTTAATATAGCAATGCATTTTATTACAATAGAAACCAAAAAAAGAAGAAAAAGAGAAAAAGACAATAAAATAAATTTAAAAATAGGGATAATATTTATCTTAGTTTTATCCTTTACAGCATTTAATAGCTTTTTTTTGCATATTCCAATTTTTTTACAAAAAGAGGGGTATGAAAATTTTACTACAAGTAAATTATTAAGCTTAAGTTTTTTAGGAACGTCTTTTGGCGCTTTAATAATGGGAAAATTAAGTGATAAACTATCAGCAAAAAAAGCAGTATATATTTCTTGTATTATTTCAATATCATCAATGCTAATTTTTTTATTTTTATCAAGCAATAATATATTTGTAAGTATAGCTTGTTTTTTATTTGGAGTTTCTGTTTCTAGCCTTGGTGTTATTCCTCCTCTAATAGTAAAAGAGGTAATAAAAAAAGAAAACTATGCAAAAACTCTCTCAAAAGTAACTTTAGCAAATCCTTTAGGGAGTATAGTTTTTTTACTATTATACGGATATTTGTTTGAAATAAAAGATAACTACACAGGAGTAATTTATATAATAATAGCATTTATGCTGTTTTCTATTATTTCTATAACATTTTTAAAAAAGGACAAGATAAAAAATGCATAAAAAATAAAGAAAAAGTTTAGTAATTATTTAGTGAAACAAATATATAAAAAATATGGTATATTATAAATATATTATAAATTTAAAAAGGAGTTATCACAATGGAAATACTAGTTAAAACATTTAGAGGCGATTTATTAGACACATTTGCAACAGGGCATATTGCAGTTACAGATTCAGAAGGCAGATTACTGTATTCAGCAGGGAATCCAGAACATATGGCTTATTCAAGATCTAGTATAAAATTAGTTCAGGCAATGGTGCCAGTTGAAGATGGGGCAGTGGATGCTTTTAATTTTACTCAGCAAGAACTTGCACAAATTTGCGCATCACACAATGGTGAAAAGCTTCACTATGAAACAGTTATGAATTTACTTAATAAAATTGGTCTTAGCGAAGAGTATCTTCAATGCGGAACTCACTTTCCGCTAGGTGCAGCGGCAGCTAATGAAATGAAAGCAAAAGGCGAAATACCAACCCCTGCTTATAATAACTGCTCAGGAAAACATACAGGTATGCTAGCTAGTGTAAAACATTTAGGGGAAGATTTAGATACATACTACAAAATAGGTCATCCACATCAAGAAAGAATTTTAGAAATGATAGCATATGTTTGTGGTGCAAAAAAAGAGGATATAGTTGTAGGACTTGATGGATGTGGTGTGCCAGTTCATGCAATGCCAGTGAGAAATTTTGCATATGGAACAGCTAGAATGACTCGCCCAGAAACACTAGGCGAAAAAAGAGGTGCTATTGCAAAAAGAGTAACAGATGCTGTTATGGCTTATCCTGAAAATGTTTCAGGCTCTGATAAACTAGAAAAGAAATTAATGGAAAAATATCCAGGTAAAATCTTTATTAAAAGAGGAGCTGCAGGATATTGCATTGCAGGACTAGTAGAAGAAGGCCTTGGTATCGCATTAAAAGTTGACGATGGACAAGAAGCTACTCAAACAATGGTTATTTTAGAAGTTTTATGCCAATTAGGATTTATTAAAAAAGAAGATGAAGAATACTTCAAAGCTCATTTAACTCCAACAGTTTATAACCATAAAAAAGAACTAGCAGGACATTCAAAATGTGATTTTAAATTAAAAAAACATTTTTAAATTAAAAAGAGCTCACTGTAGTGAGCTCTTTTTTAATTTGCAGTAAATGATTTTAAGGCAGTTAAAGTTTCATCTGAAATAACGTGTTCCATTTTGCAAGCATCTTTTGCTGCTATTATTGGATCAACACCGATTTTAACTAGTGCGGCGGTTAAAAACTTATGTTTTTCATAAATAGCTTTAGCTATTTCTTCGCCCTTTGGAAGAAGAGTAATGGAATTATCATCTTCAAATCTAATAAATTCATTTTCACGAAGCTGTTTCATAGCAACACTAACACTAGCTTTAGTGTAGTTTAATTCATTTGCGACATCGATGGATCGCACCTTTCCGTTTTGCTCTCTTAATAGTAGAATTGTTTCAAGATACATTTCGGAGGATTCTAGAATTTTCATAAATTTAAATTACCTTTCTTTTAAGTTTTTTTAGTTTTATTAAAGTTTTAATTTTAGTTATAAGTTAAGTTAGTCTAACTAACTCCAATTTAAATTATACACCTCTAAAATAAAAATGTCAATATTTATATTGCTTATTTATGGTTTTTTATGATAAAATTTAAAATATGAAATTACTAATTATCAAAAAAATATAAAGATATATGAAAGGAATAGTATAATTATGGCAAATTATAAGTTTTATTCATGGAATGTAAATGGACTTCGTGCTTGTGTAGGAAAAGGATTTCTTGATTTTTTTAATGAGGTTGATGCGGATTTTTTCTCTTTGCAAGAAACAAAACTACAGCCCGAGCAAATAAGCCTTGAATTAGAAGGATATAAGCAGTATTGGCATTCAGCTATTAAAAAAGGATATTCAGGAACAGCAGTTTTCACAAAACATGAGCCTATAAATGTTTTTTATGGGATGCAAGATTATATAGATGATGAAGGCAGGGTGATGACTTTAGAGTTTAATGACTTCTTTTTAATTAATTCCTATGTGCCAAACAGCAAAGAAAAACTTGCAAGGCTTGATTATAGAATGGATTTTGAGGATAAAATGAGAAATCATATTGAAAATCTTTCAAAAACAAAGCCAGTTGTTTTTTGTGGAGATTTAAATGTGGCTCATAAAGAAATAGATTTAAAAAATCCAAAAACAAACAGGCAAAATCCAGGATTTTCAGATGAAGAGAGAGAAAAGTTTTCAAAATTATTAGAAAATAAAAATGTAGATACTTTTAGGCACTTATATCCAGATTTAGAAAATGCTTACACTTGGTGGAGCTATCGCTTTAAGGCAAGAGAAAAAGATATTGGCTGGAGAATTGATTATTTTGTGGTGAGTGATAGTATAAAAGAAAATATTAAAAAAGCAGAAATTCACAAAACTATTCTTGGAAGTGATCATTGTCCGATATCTCTTGAAATTGAAATATAGTAAAAATATATAATAAAAGGAAGAATAAACACAGCTTATTCTTCCTTTTGCTTTTTACACCCATAAATATTTACAAAAATTGGAAAATAACGTCAAAATGGCTATAAAATGAACAAAAAAATAACTTTTAAAGGTTATTATGTTAAAAAATTTAATCTTAATAAAAAATAGCTTTACTTTTTTTAGTTGTTAATGTATAATAAATCAGTTATATTGTTTTAGCGATTTTTTTATTGCGGTCGCTAAAATGTATTGGGAGCAATATATGAAAAAGAGGAAAAATGATAGACAACTTTAATTTTGAAATTAAAAGTGCGCTAAAAAGAGCCTTAGTAGATATGGGGTTTGAGAAACCTACAGAGATACAAGCAAAGGCTATACCACTTATACTCGAGGGAGTAGATGTAATTGGCAAAAGCCAAACAGGTAGTGGTAAAACAGTAGCGTTCGGTGTGCCTGCCGTAGATGCAGTTGACACATCAATAAGAAAAAATCCGCAGATTTTAATAATCTGCCCAACAAGGGAGCTTGCAATTCAAGCAGGCAATGAAATCAAAAAATTAACTAAATACACACACGGTGTTAAAACTGCAGTAGTTTATGGCGGACAGCCAATATCAAGACAAATACCAGTTTTAAAACAAGGTGTTTCTATAGTGATAGGAACTCCAGGACGTATTTTAGACCATTTAAAAAGAAAAACTATAAAACTTCATGAAATCAAAATGGTGGTTTTAGATGAAGCTGACGAAATGCTAAATATGGGCTTTCGCGATGATATAGAAGACATTTTAAATAAAACTCCAAATGAAAGACAAACAATTCTTTTCTCTGCTACAATGCCAAAAGCTATAATGGAAATTGTTGATAATTATCAAAAAGATCCTACAATAGTTGAGGTTAAGAGCCCTGCAATGACAGTTGATTCAATAGATCAATACTTTGTAAACTGTAAAAAAGGCAGAAAAGCAGACACATTACTGGCTGTTTTAGATGAAAAAGAAATTGGTGTTTCAATTATATTTTGTAACACAAAAAGAATGGTTGATGATTTAACTGAAACTCTGCAAGACTTAGATGTTGAAGCAAGAGGTTTGCACGGCGATATGCGTCAAAGAGAACGTGATAGAGTTATGCAAGATTTCCGTCGCGGTAGAGCAAAAGTTCTTATCGCAACAGACGTTGCAGCAAGAGGTATCGACGTTAGTAATGTTGAAGCAGTTATAAACTATGATATCCCACAGCAAACTGAATACTATGTTCATAGAATTGGTAGAACAGGAAGAGCTGGCAGAGGCGGACTTAGTGTAACACTTCTTCAAGGTAGACGTCAAAAAGTGGCACTTGATGATATTATGCGTCATACAAAAAGCGAAATAAAACCATTAGAGCTTGAAACTATCGAAACAGATAATGCTGACTTAGAAAGAAAAAGAGGGGATAGACCTTCTCGTGATTCAAGGAGAAGGGATAATGATAGACCTTCATTTAGAGACAGAAAAAGAAATGATAGAGATAAATCTAAAAGAGAAGACAGACCTCAAAGAGACAGAGACGATAGAGGCTTTAAAGACAGAAGCTTTAAAGATAGAGATAACAAAAACTTTAAAGATAGAGACGATAGAGACTTTAAAGACAGAAGCGATAGAAATTTTAAAGATAGAAAAAACGATAGCTTTAAAGATTTTGTCTCAAATGATAAAAAAGGAAAAAATAATTCTAAAAAATCTAATCTTGAAAAACAAGATGTATATACAATGCGCCTTTCAGTAGGTAAAAATGTTGGAGCAACTCCTAAAAATATTTTAGGTGCTGTTGCAGGTGAAAGCGGAGTACATTCAAAATTTATAGGAAGTATTGCAATTAAAGATAATTATGCATTAGTTGAAATTCCAAAAAATCAAAAAGATTTAATAGTATCTTCTGTAAATGGAGCAAAAATTGCAGGGAAAAAAGTTTCTGCTGAATAATAGAACAAACCTAAAAGTTTGTTCATTAATCAAACGATTTCTTTCTCGCAAGAAGTAAAGTGAGAATATCGCTGTAAGCGATAGCGAAATGTTTGTAAACATTAATTATGTATAAATAAAAACAGCAGGGTTTAAAACCTGCTGTTTTTTATTTTTTTGTAAACAAAATGTATTTACAAAAAATAATGTTTACAAAATTTACATATTTAAATTAAAATATGTAAATATTATAAAAACTCATTGATAAGTCTATTGTAAATATAGCTTTTTAGGTGTATTATACTCAAAAAAACAGAAGGGAAATATAATTTATCAATGAAAAAAATAATTTGTATAAACGATTTATCAGGACACGGAATAGGTTCCTTAAAAGCCAATATAGCAATTTTTACAGCTTTAGGAATTGAGCCGTGTATTATTCCAACAGCTATATTATCAGCTCACACAGGATATAATCATTTTTCATTTTTTGATTTTACAAATGAGTTTGATGAATATAAAAAGAAGTTTTTAAATTTAAAAAATGAATATGAATGTCTTTATTCAGGTTTTTTAGGCTCTATTAATCAAATAGAAAAAATAGAAAATCTTATAAATGAAAGTAAGATAAAATTTGTTGTTATTGACCCAGTTATGGGGGATAATAATAAAATTTATAAAACATATACAAAAGAGATGTGTATGGCTTTAAAAAAATTAGTTTCAAAAGCGGATATTATAACTCCTAATATAACAGAGGCTTGCATTCTAGCGGATATGCCCTTTAAAGATAAATATACAAAAGAAGATATTTTAAATATCATGCATAAAATAAAGAAATTAGGTGTAAAAAAAATTATTATAACTGGGGTTGTTAATGAAAATGAAATAAGTAATTTTATTTTTGAAGACGAATTGATAGAAATAAAAAATAAGTACAGAAATACAATGTATGCGGGAACAGGAGATGTGTTTGTTAGCTGTGTTTTAGCTTTAGTTTTAAATAATATATCGATAAAAAGAGCAGTTGAGATAACTTCTGTATATATTTCTAAAAGTGTAGAATATTCAAAAAATAAAAAACTACATACAAGTGATGGTATAGATATTTCGAAATATTTAACAGATTTAATAAAAGAGAGGAATTTATAAATATGAATAAAACTAAAAAGATAACACTTAGCGGAATTTTTGCAGCTTTAATATTTCTGGCTACTGCATATCTTTTACACATTCCAACAGGTACGGGATACGTTCATTTAGGGGACACCTTTATTTTTCTAGCTGCCTGTATACTACCTCTTCATTATGCAATGATGGCAGCAGTTATTGGCGCTGGTCTTGCTGATTTAGTGAGTGGTGCAGTTATTTGGATAATTCCAACTATTATAATAAAACCCTTAATGGTATTAATTTTTTTTAAAAAGCAAAAAAATATAATAAATAAAAGAAATATTATAGTGGCAATAATTGCTTGTTTTATTGGTATTATAGGATATTTAATAGCTGAAATTATACTATTTATGGATATTAGAGTTGCTATTTTAGGAATACCAATGGGATTAATTCAGCCTATAGGAAGCTTTATTGGATTTATTATAATAGGAAAAATTATAGATAAAATTAAACAAATATAAATAAAAGTACAAAGCATCAAGAAAGGAATAGATTATTATGATACTGTACACAGTGAAAAATGGATTATATGTAAACACCACTAATAGATGTCCGTGTGATTGTACTTTTTGTATTAGAAATCACAGTGACGGAGTTGGAGATGGAGAAAATCTATGGCTCAAAAAAGAGCCTACTATTAAAGAAGTTTGTGATGAAATACAAAAAAAGAATTTAAAAAAATTTAAAGAAGTTGTTTTTTGTGGGTTTGGCGAGCCGAGTGTTAGAATAGATGATATAAATGAAATTATAGATTTTATAAGGTCTATAAGCGATATAAAAATAAGAATAGACACAAATGGATTATCTAATTTAATTCATCAAAAAAGCACAGAAGAAAAATTCTCGAAATTTGATACAGTTTCAATCAGCTTGAATGGATATGATGCCAAAACATACACTGATGTTACAAGGCCAGTATATGGCGAAAAGGCATTCAGTGAAATGCTAGAGTTTGCAAAAAACGTTAAACAATATTGCCCAGATGTAGTTTTAACAGTGGTTGATATTATTGGTAAGGAAGCTATTGAAAAATCTAGAAAAGTGGCAAATAGTATAGATGTGAATTTTAGAGTTAGAACTTATAGCTAAAAAAACAGCACCTTTTATAAGGTGCTGTTTTTTTATTCTTCAAAAATTTGTTTATAAATTGAAAGACCAGCTGGAGTTGTTGCGATTCCTCCTTGGGCGGTTTCTCTTAATTGTGGAGGGAGCATTTTACCCACTTTAAACATTGCCTCTACCACTTCATCAAATGGAATGTGCGACACTTGTCCAGCAAGAGCCATATCGGCTGATATTAATGCATTAACAGCCCCAGAGGCATTTCTTTGAGCGCAAGGAAGCTGAACAAGGCCAGCAACTGGATCGCAAACTAGTCCCATTACATTTATCATAGCAAAGCTTGCCGCATTAAAACAGGTTTCATCATCGGCGCCCATCATATAAGCCGCTGCTGCCGCTGCCATACTAGCTGCAACTCCGCATTCTGCCTGACATCCGCCTTCTGCGCCAGCCACTGTTGCATTTTTTGTAAAAATATATCCAATAACACTCGCTAAAACTAAAGCTTCTATAGTTTTCTCTTTTGATACATTCTTATCTTTCATAACACCATATAAAACAGCTGGAACTATCCCGCAGCTACCCGCAGTAGGGCTTGCGCAAATTTTACCCATAGAGGCGTTAACTTCACTACAAGAAAAAGCAAGAGCCATAACAAAATTTATATAATTGCCACTTACAGAATCATTTTTTGAATGAGAATATTGAATGCTAGAAACACCATCTATTAATCCGCCTTTTGTGGACATTCTATTTTCTAGTGCTTTTGTGGCAGAGGCTATCATAATATCTAATCTATTTTCAAAATGACTAATAACCGATTTTTCATCAAGTGATGATAATTTCATTTCATTTATAATAGCAAGCTCAAAAACTCGTTTGTTTTCTTTTTTTGCCATATCTAGAAATTCTTTTCCATCTTTATACATAATAAATTTAATCCTTTCTAAAATTTAATTTTGAATATTAACAACTGTTACAGATAAAACATTAGGAACTCTTTTTAAATCAGAGATAATTTTATCTGGAATAACATCATCACATTCTATAACACAATAAGCAGTGTCACCTTTTGCAACTCTTGAAACTTTCATAACACCTATATTTATATTATTAAAAGCTAAAATCGTTGAAACATCACTAACAACCCCTTTAACATCTTGCTGTGTAACTATGATAGTAGGGCTTTGAGCAGAAATTTCGCAAGAAAGACCATTTATATTAGTAATTAAAATTCTTCCCCCACCGAGTGATGCGCCCTCTATAAAATATTCATTATCTTCATCATCAATAAATATTATTTTTAAAACATTATCATAAGGGCTTGCTATATCCATAGGGATAAATTCAAATTGAAGTCCTTTTTCTTTTGCTATTTCAAAGCTATTAACAAGATTTTCATCATCTTCATTCATTAATAATGCTCCTGCAACAAGTGCAATATCCGTAAAATGTCCTTTATAAGTGGCTGCAAAAGAGCCTCCAAGACCAAATAAAACCTTTTTGAAGGGTTTTGCATAAATAAGAGTTGCAGTTTTAGAAAGTTTTGCAGCGCCTGCAGTGTGAGAAGAGGAAGGTCCTATCATAACTGGACCTACAACATCAAATAAACTAATGCTCATAAATGTAAAATCCGTCCTTTCAAAATTAAATATGTTATTTAAAATAAACTTTAATAACTATTACCTTTATATTATCATATATTTATTTAAAAACAAGTTATTATTGAATAAAAGTTCAAAATATATTAAAATATAAGTATTAGATAAATTTATAAAAAATTAAAGGAGGGATAAAATGCAAAAAAGGATAAATTTTTTAATTAATATAGGATATATAGTGGTAATAACGGCAATATTATTTTTAGTTTTATATATTATATCAAATTGGCTTTTGCCATTTACAATAGCTTTTATGGTGGCTTATTTATTAAATCCTATAATTGATAAATTTTCTAAAAAAACGAAAATGAAAAAAGGATTTTGTGCCATTTTTTTTGTTGCATTAGTTTATATAATTACATTACTATTATTAGGGCTTATAGGATATAATGCAGTTACGGCACTAATTAATATGTTTTCGGATTTACCATCAATTTATGCAAACACTATAATGCCTGGGATTGATAGATTGATAAACACTTTTAATAATATGCTTATAACTATTGATCCTGATATTGAGATGACTGTTCAGTCAGTTACAAATGAAGTGTTTTCAAACTTAACTAGCCAGATAAGTAGTATATCAGTTGAGGCAGTGAGCCTTTTATCGGGCTATATTGCCAAAATACCATCGTTTTTCTTAGCTACATTAATATCCATAGTTGCATCATTTTTTATAGCTATTGATTATGATAACATAATATCATTTTTAGTTAAAAAGATGAGCCCTAAAGTAAAAGAGATAGTTTTAGGTGTTGAGGAATATTCTATAATAGCATTAAAACAATATCTAAAATCATATTCAATTATTATTTTTATAACCTTTGTGGAGCTTTCAATAGGACTTACACTTTTAGGTGTTGATAATTCAATATTAGTGGCTTTTTTAATAGCTATTTTTGATATTATGCCAGTTCTTGGAACGGGCGGAATTATTATACCGTGGGGAATTCTTCATTTAATACTAGGAAATTATCCTCTAGGGATTGGTTTTTTAATTTTATATGCAATCATCACTACTGTAAGGCAGGTTTTAGAGCCTAAAGTTGTGGGAGATAAAGTGGGGCTACACCCCGTGGCAACATTAATGGCGATGTATCTTGGTATACAAATTTTTGGGTTTTTAGGACTGTTTTTGCTTCCAATAGCAGTTGTTATAATAAAGCAGTTACTACAGTCGGGTAAATTAAAATTATTTAATGCAGAATAGGAAGCTACATTTAAAATTAGTAATTATAAAAGTTATGTATAATTGATATAAATTAAATGTATTTTTGTTGCACGTTAAAAATTACAAAAATATTACATAAGTTCATATTGTATACATATTTTATATAAAATGATTGAAAAACTGAGCAAAATGCACTAAAAAACATTAACAAAGTCTTTCTTATTGATAAAAATTGCTAAAAATTATATTGACCTATTTAAAATGATATGTTATTATTATTGCATAGAGTTACATTAGATGTAGCGATTAATTATTTAAAAACATTTTTGAAAGGAACTTTTTTTATGAAAAAACTATTAGCACTATTATTAGCAGCTGCAATGACATTTTCATTAGTGGCATGTTCTTCAGGAACTGAAGAAGCAACAGACACAGAAGCTACAACAGGTACAGAGCAAAATGTTCACGTTTTCTATTACAACTACTCAGACACTTATATCTCAACTGTTAGAGCAGCATTAGACGAAGATTTAGAAACTGCAGGTTATGAATACACAAATCATGACGGTGCAGGCTCACAAACAACTCAAACAGAGCAAATCCAAACAGCTATTGCTGGAGGAGCTACAATTCTTGCTGTAAACCTTGTTGATACTGGTTCTGCAAGTGCTGCACAAGCTATCGTTGATATGGCTGCAGAAAAAGATATTCCAGTTGTATTTTTCAACAGAGAAGTTGCTGATGAAGTTATCACTGCTTATGAAAAATCAAACTTTATAGGAACAAATGCTTCAGAAGCTGGCCATATGCAAGGTGAATTAGTAGGTAACTACGTATTAGAAAACTATGATATGGTTGATTTAAACGGCGACGGTGTTATTTCATACGTAATGTTTAAAGGCCAAGAAGGAAATCCAGAAGCTGATACAAGAACACAATACGGTGTTGAAGATGCTGATGCAGTTCTAACAGAAGCTGGTAAACCAGCTTTAGAATTCTATGATGCAGCAAACACAGATAAATTCTTATTAGACCAAGGTGGTAACTGGTCTGCAGCAGCAGCTCAAGATCATATGGCTACATTATTAACTCAATATAATGATGAAAATGGAAATATGGTTGAACTTGTTATCGCGAATAACGATGGTATGGCTGAAGGTGCTATCTCAGCTCTTCAAACAATTGGCTACAACTTAGCTGGCGAAGAAATGATGATTCCAGTATTCGGTGTTGATGCTACAGATGCTGCAAAAGCTCTAATCGCTGATGGCATTATGGCTGGTACTATTAAGCAAGATGCTGAAGGTATGGCTGGCGGTATTTCAGATTCAATTAAAGGCTTTGCTGAAAATGGCGACATTATGAGTATGTTAGGAAACTACAACATAGATGCAACAGTTAATAAAATCCGTATACCTTACCAAGTGTACACTGGCGAATAATTTGATATTATAAATTATTTATATTAAAAAATTAGCGTAGCTGCACTTTTGTGTAGCTACGCTATCTCATAAAAAAATATAGCGAATATATAGTGGAAGGAAAAGGCGTATGTCAGAAGTGTTATTACAAATCAATAATATTAATAAAGCATTCCCAGGTGTAAAAGCTTTGGATAATGTTTCATTAACCGTCCGCCCAGGAACAGTGCATGCCTTAATGGGCGAAAATGGCGCTGGAAAATCAACATTGATGAAGTGTTTATTTGGAATTTATGCAAAGGATTCTGGAGAAATTATTTTAGAAGGAAAGCCTGTTGAATTTAAAAATTCAAAAGAAGCACTTGATAATGGTGTTGCGATGGTGCACCAAGAACTAAATCAGGCTTTAAAAAGAAATGTAATGGATAATATATGGCTTGGAAGATATCCAACTGCACTAGGTGGGCTTTTTACAAGCGAAAAGCAGATGTATAAAAAAACACAAGAAGTTTTTAATGATTTAGGAATACAAGTAGATCCAACTATTGAAATGAGCAAAATGCCAGTATCTCAAAGACAGATGGTGGAAATTGCAAAAGCAGTATCTTACAATTCAAAAATTATTGTTTTCGATGAACCTACTTCATCTCTTACTGAAAAAGAAGTTGATCATTTATTTGAAATTATCAATAAACTTAAAGCAAGAGGATGCGGTATTATATATATATCACATAAAATGGATGAAATTTTTAAAATTTCAGATGATATCACAATTATGCGTGATGGTAAATGGGTTGAAACTAAAAGAGCTCAAGACCTTACGATGGATGAAATTATTAAATTAATGGTTGGTAGAGATTTAACTAATAGATACCCACCAAAAGAACATACTATAGGCGAAGTAGCCCTTGAAGTAAATAACTTAACTTCAATGTATTCTCATCTGCAAGATGTTTCATTTAATGTAAAAAAAGGTGAAATTGTAGGCCTTGCAGGCCTTGATGGCTCAGGAAGAACTGAAGTTTTAGAAAATTTATTTGGAAATGCTACAAAAAGATCAGGTGAAATTAAACTTCACGGCAATGTAATAAAAAATAAAGAGCCAAAAGAATCTATAAAAAATGGATTTGCACTCCTTACAGAAGAAAGAAGGGCAACAGGTATTTTTGGAATACTTGATATAACGGAAAACACAACTATATCAAGTCTTAAAAAATATTTAAATGGCCCACTTTTAACAGATAAAGGTATGGCAAAAGATACTCAATGGGCAATAGACTCAATGAGGATAAAAACACCAAATCAAACAACAAAAATCCGCTCACTATCAGGGGGGAATCAGCAAAAAGTTATTTTAGGAAGATGGCTTTTAACAGAACCAGAAGTTCTTTTACTAGATGAGCCTACCCGTGGGATAGACGTTGGGGCAAAGTATGAAATTTATCAATTAATTATAGAACTTGCTCAAAAAGGAAAAAGCATTATGATGGCATCTTCTGAAATGCCAGAGCTTTTAGGTGTTTGTGATAGAATTTTAGTTATGTCAAATGGTCGCCTTGCAGGTGAAGTTGATGCAAAAAACACATCACAAGAAGAAATTTTAACATTGGCTGCAAAGTATGTTTAAAAGGAGAATAAACAATGGTTGAAAAAATGACAACAAAAGTTAAAAATAAAATAGATAATACAGACTGGAAGGAATTTATGATAAATAATTCGCTATATTTTTTAATACTTATAGCAGTTATTTACATACAAATTCAAAAGCCAGCCTTTTTACAACCGGCATCTATTATTAATATCATTTCACTATCAGCTGCAAATCTTCCAATAGCGCTTGGTATAGCTGGATGTATTATAATTGGTGGTACCGACCTTTCAGCAGGACGTATAGTAGGGCTTACAGCCTGTGTTTCTGCATCACTTCTTCAAATGGCTGGATATGCAAATAAAATGTATCCAGATTTAGAAGTTCCATCTTTATTTATAGTTATAATTGGTATGCTTATTATTGGTGCTATTATAGGGGCGTTTAATGGATTTTTCATTTCAAAATTCTCACTTCACCCTTTCATAGTTACACTTGCAACTCAATTAATTATTTATGGAGTAATCCTTTTATATTTAAAAATAGGAACTAATAATGGTCAGTCTATTTCAGGTCTTGATGAAAGTTACTTAAACTTTATTAAAGGTAGTTTCTTTTCAATAGCTGGCAATAAAATTCCAAACTATATTATTTATGCAATTCTTATAACTGGTGTTATGTGGATTATTTGGAACAAAACTGTATTTGGAAAAAATATGTTTGCAGTTGGCTCAAACTCAGAGGCAGCTCACGTTTCAGGTGTTAATGTTGCTAAAACAACAATTATGGTTTTCGTTTTAGCTGGTATGATGTATGGTTTAACTGGATTTATAGAAGGGGCAAGAATAGGTTCAAACTCAGCTACAACAGGGGCAAACTATGAACTAGATGCTATTGCTGCCTGTGTTATTGGTGGCGTATCATTCGTTGGTGGTATTGGTAAAATTCGCGGAGTTATAATGGGAGTATTCCTATTAAAATTAATATTCGTTGGACTAAACTTTTTAAGTGTTGATGCTAACACACAATACATAGTTAAAGGTCTTATTATTTTAATAGCTTGTGCTATAGATATGAGAAAATACTTAGTGAAAAAATAATATGGAAGAAAAAAAACAAGAACATATCCCTTTTAAAAGAAATATATATGAGGGAGTTAATATACCTGTTAAATTATTAAATAAAGCTATACTAGCTTTGGTTATTTTAACAGCGGTAGTGATGCTTTTATTAATAAATAATGCCCAGGGGCTAACGGTTTCATATGATACGAATGGTGGCTCAAGAATTGAAGATACCACTTATATGTATGGCGATTTAATAAAAGAGCCTAAAGAGCCTGTAAAAGAAGGATATACTTTTATTGGCTGGTACAAAGATGTAAATGGCTTGTTCATTTGGGATTTTGAAAATCAAGCAGTTGAAAGCAGCATGACCTTATATGCATTTTGGGAAGAAAAATAAAAAAAACCTTTTTAGTAATCTATTTTAGATTTACTAAAAAGGGTTTTTCTTTTATTTTATTAATATTCATAATAATATTTTGCTTTCCTTTAAAATTTTTATTTTGCCTATTGTGGCAACTATTTTATTTTGAGAGTCTTTTGCAAAAATAAATTAATTATTTAATATCTTCTTTAGCAGCATATGAGTTAGCAGCAATTTCTAAGAATTTTAAAATTGTCATAGTAGTTTATCTCCTTT
>CAYJEK010000007.1:51404-54655 GCA_964369205.1 uncultured Oscillospiraceae bacterium
AAGTTTTGTTTTAATTATCTAACGTCTTCTTTGTTTGCAAATGAGTTAGCAGCGATTTTTAAAAATGTTGTAATTGTCATAATAATTCATCTCCTTTATTAGAATGCTTTTAATTTTTTGTCTTTTTTGCTTTCAGTTTCATTTGTTAAGCAAGTAGTAGGTGTGTAGATTATTACCATAATTTCACTCTCCTTTTTGTGTTTGTGCTCTTTAGCTTATGGATTCATTATATACTATATATTTGATTAGTTCAGTGACTTAAGTCACAATGCACAAAAAATATTTATTTAATTTAGTTAATATGACTAAGAAATAAAAATATTGTACAAATTGTTCAAAATTCTATTGTATAAAATGCCTTAATTGGTGAAATGCATAATTTTAGTAAGATTCTTTTTCTGAATAAGAATTAGCAGCGATTTTTAAAAGATTTAATATGTTCATTCCGGGGTGCCTCTCTTTCTTTTTGGTATGATGTTATTGTATACCAAAATAATCCATATTTCAGTAACAAAGTCACAATGCACAAAAATATATTATTTTATTATGCAGTATAGCTATAAAAATAAAATATATAGTAGTATTTTCGTACTACTATATATAAAAAAACATAAGGCTCTTTTAGAATACTGATAAACTCAGATTACTAAGAGAGCCTTATGCATTTGCATATTTCATTCATATATTATTAAATCCTTTACTATAATGTTTAATGAGGTAGTTCGTTTTCTGCATATGCTTTAGCAGCACTTTTTATAAATTTAACTAGTGTCATAATAGTGTCTCCTTCCAATTAATTTTGAATCCTTTTTAAAACTATATCTATTTTGTGATAGATAGATTTTCTTTTTCTGAATAAGATTTAGCTGCGCTTCTTATAAATTTTACTACTGTCATAACTAACAACTCCTTTTTAATAAATTTGAGTGAGATGTTATATAAATTTCATTTAGAAAACTTTAGTGAATTTTTTTAGGTTCTTTTCTTTTTCACCACTTACTAATAAAAGAAAAGATACAGGTGAATACTTAATAATCATAATTAAATCTCCTAACTTTTTTTATTAGCTTATGTAAGCTTTGATTTAATTATAAATTACAAATCCATAAATTACCGTGACTTAGGTCACATTGCATAAAAATAGATGAAATAAATTATTAAAAATGTATGAATAAAAGTAATAATGCACAAAAACACTACTGTGTATTTGTGCATTATTTTAGAAATAGTAGCATTGACTAATAATTTCACTATTTATCTATTTAAATAATGAGTTTTTACTACAAGTTGAATAAAAAATGCTGTTAAAAAAGTATGATGTTTTACTATACATATATAATTATGAGTTCGAAAAAATCAAAAAATATCGAAAAAAGCTTTTGGGATGGATATTTTTTAATAAATTAAAGACAAAACCTTAATTTATTAAAAGAAAATTTATATTTACATAAGAGGAAACTGGGTTCTGTCGATGAAATTTTCTGCAACATCAAAGGCATCTTCATTATTCATTAAACTATTATCTAAATCTTCCTCATCAAAAAAGTTTTTCTTATTATTTTTATAAGTGTTTGCGGATTTTGTATAAGAATTAATAGACATATTATTAGTGTAGTCTTTTATAAGGCTATTAAAGGGCGGATTTGATTCACTACTCGTTACTGCATTAAGAGTTTGGGTGTATTCATCTCTTAATAAATCATCATAGCTTTTTATAGTTTGTGAGTTAATCTTTTGATTAGTTTTTAAATCTTTTTGCATTTTATTGTTTTTCATAAAATTAAAAATCCCTTCTTTATAAATAATATTAAAAAGCATTGCTTTTTATAAAGTATATTATTTATTAATAAAGGGATTTTATATATGAAAAATTTTGCTAAAAAAGATAATTAATGTAAAAATATAATAAAATTAGTCTATATCATCATCAATATCATTTTCGCTCTCAATATCCTCTTCTATATCATCATCAAAATAATCAGTTTCGTATTCTATTTTCTCGCCGCTCGTAGGTTTTGGGTTTTTCTTTTGATTTTCTCGCTCTTTAAAATCGAGAACAGCTTGATAAGTGGATGCTATTCCAAATAATATTAAAAGAATTCCTGTTATTAAAAGGAGCCAATGAATAGTTTCAAAACTAGAAAAAGGCACATCGAATGCCGCTATTATGTTATTAGTTCCATAGTAAAAGCAGAGAACTGCTATAATCATTGACATAAAATTTCCTCCAAGAGTATTAATACACAATTATCGCCAAGATAATTAAGATATTATAGATTATAAAACATTTTTAGGAAAAATGAAAGTAAAAGTTGAAAAAAAGATAAAAGTTAGGTATACTATATAAGTAAATAATACTCAAATTATAAAACACTTGAAAGGTATGGATATATTTTATGAATATTCAATATACAAATCAAACCCACTATGATTTAGATTTAGAGGGGAGAATTGAAAGGCTAGATGTTGCAAAAGTTACACAGGGGCTGCATATAGCATCATTTGTTCTTCTTGGTAATTCTAATTTAACTAATTACTGCGCAAAACTATTAGGCGATAAATTAAAAGATTTAGATTATGATTATATAGTGTGCCCAGAAGCAAAAGTTTTGCCACTAGCTCAAAGTGTGTGTACTTATCTTGGCGAAAAAGAATTTGTTGTTTTTAGAAAAGATGTTAAAGCTTATATGTTAAATCCAATAGAAACAACAGTAAAATCAATAACAACTAAGAATGAGCAAACTATGGTTGTTGATGGAAGAGATGCAGATAAAATTCGTGGAAAGAAAGTTCTTTTATTAGATGATGTTGTATCGACTGGTGGAACATTTAAAGCTATGGAAGAATTAATTGAAAAAATAGGCTGCGATGTTGTTGGCTATGCAGCTGTTCTAAAAGAGAGCGGAGATTTTTCTAGCGAAAACTTATACTACATTCAAGACTTACCTCTATTTTTAGGATAAAAAATAAATATAAAGCTTGGATAAATTTAAAAAAATGAATTTATCCAAGCTTTTTTATTTGTAATTATGCTGATAAAGTGTATAAAAAACTTAGAAAAATACTTAAAATTTTTTAATAATTTGTAAAAAAAAGAGTTATGTGTAAAATTTATTGCAATAACTATTGACAAAAAAAGATAAAACATATACAATTCCTATAGTGTGAATTTTGTATGCTATTATATAGTGTGCATCATACTGATGTTGTATGTACTGCTGTAGCCACTTTAACTGTGGTGTAACAAACCT
>CAYJEK010000008.1:0-23296 GCA_964369205.1 uncultured Oscillospiraceae bacterium
TAGCCTCACTCTTTTTTATTAAAAATATTAATTACTTAAATTTTCTTCGTATATAATTTTTAATCCATCTAATAGTAGGGTATCACTGAAAATTATATCTGATTTACAGTTTTGTATAATAGATTTTGAAAGGCCGCCTGTGGCTATTATTTTGCATTTATACCCAAGTTCTTCTTGGATTCTATCGCAAAGCCCGTCTATCATGCAAGCGGCTCCATAGATTATCCCTGATTGTATACAGCTAGTAGTATCTTTTCCTATAACAGAAGGCGGAGCCTCAAGACTAACAGAAGATAATTGAGCGGCTCGTCCTGTTAAAGCATCCAGAGAAATACCAACTCCAGGAAGAATGCTTCCTCCTAGAATATACCCCTCTTTATCCATTACAAAGATAGTAGTAGCTGTTCCCATATCTATAACAATATTTGGATAAGAGTAAAATCTTTTAGCGGCAAGACAGCCAACCATTAAATCGGCTCCTAAAATATCAAGAGAATTATCCCTTACTTCTAAATCGCGAACATTAGAAGAATTTACAATAACTGCATCTATTGAAAAAATAAGTTTAATAGCCTTTGATATGTAGCCAGTAAGTCTTGGGACTACAGAGCTAATAATTGCTCCTGATATATCATCTTTTTTTATATTATAAAGCTTTAATATATCTGATATTTCAACAGCATATTGGTCTTCTGTTCTTATTAAATCAGTTGCAAGACGGGAGACAAATAAAAGTTTATCATTATTATATACCCCCATTGTTATATTAGTATTTCCAACGTCTAAAGTTAATAGCAAAGTAATGCCCTCCATTTTATAAGTTTAAGATATATTATATAGTTAAAAGATATTCTTTATTTTTAAGTTTTTCTGTTAAAGGAATACCCATTGGGAAAACATCAATATCTAAAGCTTTTAAATCATCAACAACTTCGTACATACTAGCACAAGTAATGCAGGCTGAAATTTTAACACCAACGTGTTGTGCCATTTTTATTTTATCTTGAATTTCTTTGTTTTCGGCTGTTAGTTTTGCAGTAGGCCCCCAAATGATTACTTCAACATCTTTAAACCAAGAGTGAGTTTTAGCATTAGTAGCATACATAAAAACCATAGTGTGCGCTGTTTCTGGATTATCATTAACCCATAAAATCGTAACTTTATCTTCCATAATAAATTATACTCCTTTTTAGTTGTTTAAAAATGTATGAGTTTTTACCCCGCCATTAGGAGAGCCCCAATGACGGCATTCTGTAAAACTTACAAAAATTCTGTTTTTTGGAACATTTAATTCCTTAATAACCACTTCATTAATAACTTCATTGTATTTTGCAGCGCCCTCATTTGTTATAAGTCCTGAAAATTCAATAGTTATCATAGCGCAAGGCTCATCAGTTGTCCCAGCTCTGTATAAAGTGCAATCATCTGTTATTTTAATAAATAAAAATTCTTCTTTTTTATCCATTTCAGTCTCAAGCCCTTTACCTAAAACTTCAATAAAAGTTTTTTCTTGCTCTTTTGTGATTTTTTTATTTGTGATAAGATTTAAATATGGCATAATTTTTCTACTCCTTTAATTTTATTAATTAATATAATTATATAATAATTATATAGGTTTAGCAAGTGATGAAAAGATGAAAATAAATATATAAATAAAAAAATCAATCAGCTAAAACTGATTGATTTTTGTTTGGTGGAGATAAGCGGGATCGAACCGCTGGCCTCTTGAATGCCATTCAAGCGCTCTCCCATCTGAGCTATACCCCCATAGACATTTAAATATTATCAAAAAAAATAAATATTGTCAATAATCTTATAAATCGTGCATATATATTAATAAAAAGAAAGGTGGTATATATGAAATACAATTTTTTGATGGATGCATATGAAGAAGAATATTCTGCATTTGTAACAGATTTTAGTAAATATGAAGTGATTAATGATTTAAAAAAAGAAGAAAAAAATCTTATAAGAGAAATAGAAGAAGAAGAAATGAAGATGTATCCAAGTTTTGAGGATGCTGAATTTGAAATAAAAGACGAATATGAATTAATTCCAACGAAAAATGAAGAAGATGTTCAAGGTTTTGTTTTGGATGACTATAAAGAAGAAACACAAAAGCAAGAAGAAGATATTTTTGAAAATAACTGGATGCTAGAAATGCAAAAGGCTATAAATGATGAATCTTTAGAAAATATATCTGCCCAGCTTACAAATATAGATGATAAGCTAGGCAGAATTTGTAGTTATTTAGAAAAGATATTTAACTTAGGATAAAAATTTAATAATTCAAATCATCGTTTTTGTTAATGCCGCGGAAAAAGAAATCATCATCTTCGCGGCATTTTCTGCATTTTGAAGAATATGGCTGTGAAGCTGGCATATCAGCAAAGTCGCTAAATGTATCAGAAAAAGTTAGTGCATCATAAGGACAAGGAGTATAACCTTCTACCCAAACACTTTCATATTTCCATAAGCTATCGCGAACAGTACCTTTAATTCTAACAAAATATTTCATCATTCCATCAATTTCACGTGTTATTATTTTACTATCTAGCATAACACACATAGTTGAGCCTTCGATATAACTTAATAAATCTTTTAAATTTAAAACTGGTAAACCATCAGTAGTAGAATAAAAATTATACACTACTTCATCAACAACTGTTAAAGGAATTGCTATATAAGAAGAACATACTCCGCGAGTTGGCATAGTTCTTACTACTACTTGCCCATCAACACGAATTCTAATTCCAGGGTTATCAGTGTCGCAGTCAACAGGTTTCTCAGTTGCATTTGTAACCTTAAAATGTGCAAATTCAATATCTATATCGCTTGAAAAATTTGAAATACCCTTGCAATTATTCATAATATTATTGATTGATGGCAGAGGAATAATCTCTTTTACATTAATACAAGTTATAGCTTTTACTACCTTTGCTGTTAAATTTAAATAATCAAGATTTAAACTATCATTTACAATTCCAAAATTATCTTTATTCACCACTAGATGGTTTTGAAAATCTATTTTTTCCATTAAAAGAACCTCCATTTTTAGTCTTCTATAATAAAATATGAAAAGATTAAAAATATTGTTACTTATAAAAAAATCTTGTTTAAGATTATAAAAAGTGATATAATAAAAAACAGTAATGTTTTTTTATTATACATTTAACTATAAAACACTCTGAAAGGAATTACTATATTTATGAAATATAAAGCGATATTCTTTGATTTAGACGGAACATTATCTGATCCAAAAGAAGGAATAATAAATTCGATAAAATATGCAATGGATTTTTATAATTTTGATTATTCTAATATTGATTTAACAAAATTTATAGGTCCTCCACTACTTGAAAGCTTTAAAGATACTTTAGGCGAAGAAAAAGCTAGTGAAGCGGTTGTAAAATATCGTGAAAGATTTGATGGTATGGGTGGTTTATTTGAAAATCATTTATATAATGGTGTAAAAGAAGTTTTAATAGCTTTAAAAGAAAAAGGATATAGATTATTCACTGCAAGCAGTAAACCACAAGTGTTTGTTGAAAGAATATTAAAATATTTTGAAATAGATGAATATTTTGAAATTATGGGTGGTGCATCTTTAGATTCTTCAAGAAGTGAGAAGACAAAGGTAATTGAATATGTATTAAAAACAGCAAAATTAAATTCAAGTGAAGTTTTAATGGTGGGCGATAGAAAGTATGATTTAAATTCTGCACAAGAGCTTTCTATGGATGCTGTAGGAGTTTTGTATGGTTATGGAGACTATGATGAGCTGTCTTCTTGCAAAAACATCGCTTTAATAAATGACATATCAGAAATTTTAGAAATTTTATTATAAATTATAGGAGAAAAGTAAATGAGTGATAGAAAAAAACAAAAAAAGGTGGAGAATGTATCTCTTTCTCAAAGAGTAAAGGTGTTTTTTAAAAAGTTTTCAAAACTTGACACACTAACAAAACTACAACTACTAGCCATAGTTGCAATAATAATAACAATAATTATAGCTTTAATTTCATTTATATTTCCAGGAAATAGTGAGGAAGTGACAGATTCAGGAGATGAAATAGAAGTTTTGCAAGATAGCAATGAAATTGATGAAGAATACGAGATTGACGAATATACAGCTGCAATTTCAGAGTATGAAGATTCAATAATTAAAGAAAATACACAAGCAAGTTCAACATATAATAGAGATATTTTATTTGTAGGAGATTCAAATACAGAAGCTCTTGCAACTTATGGACATGTAGGGCTTCAGCAAGTTATGGGTATAACAGGACTTGGAATCCAATCTGTTACATCACATGCAGGTATATGGTTTGTAGGGCATGAAAATCCATACACTATACCGCAAGCTATAAAATTAATGCAACCAAGAACAATTATAATTAATTTTGGTACTAATAATATAGGCGGCATGACTGTGGAAACATTTATAGATGAATATTTAGAAGCTTTAGCAGCAATTGAAAAAGCTTATCCATATTCAAATATTATAGTTAATTCTATATTCCCAGTTGCGCAAGAGAGAGATTATCCTAATGTAACTATGCAAGAAATAGACGAATTTAATATCGCTCTTGTTAAAATGTGTAGTGAAAATGGATATATGTTTTTAAATTCATCAGAATTATTAAGAGATGCTAAAACAGGCTTTTTGCTGCCAGAATATGCTTCTAGTGATGGATTACACCTAAGTAAAGAAGGTTTAAAAACTTATATTGAGTATGTTGGAAGTCATAAATATGAGGTTGAGGATACAAGACCTACTTTAACTAGTATTCCAACTAGAAGGAATCCTCCAGTTGTAGCAACAGAAGGACCAACTGTAAGCCCAACAGCAACTCCAACTTTATCACCATCACCAAGTGTGTCACCGTCTCCGAGTGCAAGTGTATCGCCATCACCAAGTGTTAGCCCAACAGCTACAGCGACGCAGATACCAACACAGTCGCCAACGCCAACACCAACACCAACAGATGAACAAGTAGCAACGGATGCACCAACAGATACACCGGAACCAACACCAACTCAGGCACCAGTAGTGACGGATGCACCAACAGATCCACCAACGGATGCGCCAACAGCGACACCATCGCCAACACCTACAAGTGAAACGGTGGAAGAGCCTACAACTTAATTTAATAACTTAATGTATTTATAGTCTTACTCGTGTAATAATTATTATGAGTAAGGCTATAACTTAAATTAGAAAGGATATTTTTAATGAATATAACAGTGCTTGGAACGGGAAGATGGGGGACATTCTTAGCCGTTTACCATAGTAGAGTAAATAATGTTACCTTATGGGGAAGAGAAACCTCAGAAGATTTTATAGAATTAAATGAAACTCGAAAAAATGATTATCTAACTCTTCCTGATGATTTAATTTTAGAGAGTGATTTAGAAAAAGCTTTAAATTTTTCAGAATATATTGTTATTTCAATTAGTGCTCAAAATTTGCGAGAGTTTGCAAAAAGAATTAATGAATATAACGTTAAAGGGAAAACTTTTATACTATGTATGAAAGGGATTGAATCTTCAACAGGCAAAAGACTTACAGAAGTTATAAAAGAGAGCATACCTCAAGATATAAATGTTTGTGTTTGGGTAGGCCCTGGGCACGTTCAAGATTTTATGAGAGAAATTCCAAACTGTATGGTTATAGATAGCGAAGATAAAAATTTAACAACAAAAATGGTGAGGCTTTTCTCTAAAGATTTAATAAGGCTTTATATCGGTGATGATATTATCGGAACAGAAATAGGAGCAGCGGCAAAGAATGTTGTGGGAATAGCAGCAGGTCTTTTAGACGGAGCGAATTTATCTAGCTTAAAAGGAGCTTTAATGGCAAGAGGGGCAAGAGAAGTAGGAAGGCTTATTAAGGCAATGGGAGGCAATGAACTTTCAGCTTATGGGCTTTCTCATCTTGGAGATTATGAGGCTACTTTATTTTCACCGCATAGCCAAAATAGAATGTTTGGAGAAGCTTTAATAACAAATAAAGGCTATACAAAACTTGCAGAAGGCGCATCAACCGTTAAGGCTTTAATTATGCTTTCACAAGAATATAATATAGAAATGCCAATTTCAAAAGTGGTTTACGATATTATATACAATGAAAAGAATCCAAATGAAGCTTTAAATGATTTATTTAAAAGGGATGTAAAAGAAGAATTTAGTAACAAATATTAAATAGAAGACGGCTAAAAAATAATAAATTAGCCGTTTTTTTGTTTTTTTATTAAAAATAATTGCTACTTTGTTAAAAAAATATTCAAAAAGTATTGATAAATTATTAAGAATTGTATATAATTGTAATGTTACGAATTTTGCTATTTATAATAAAAATATTTAGCAGAGAAATTTAGGAGGAAAAAAAATTGGATTTAATGATTTTTGCACTATTAGGTGCAGTAGTTGCTCTTGGATATGCAGCTTACCTTGCTAAAAAAGTTTCTAAGTACTCAGAAGGTACAGAAGAAATGGTTAAATTAGCATCTGCTATTCGCGAGGGCGCAAACACATACCTAAAAAGACAATACAAAACAGTTGGAGTTTTCTTTGCTGTAATGTTTGTTGTTTTACTAGGTCTTAGCTTTGTAGGCTTTATGGATATTATGCTACCATTCGCATTTATCACAGGTGGTGTATTCTCAGCACTTGCAGGCTTTTTTGGAATGAAAATTGCAACATCTTCAAATGCTAGAACAGCTTGGGCTGCAAAAGAAAGCTTAAACGAAGGTTTAAAAGTTGCTTTCTCAGCTGGTTCAGTTATGGGCTTTGTTGTTGTTGGTTTAGGTCTTTTAGATTTAACAGTTTGGTACTACATACTAATGTATGTACACGGACCTGAAAATATTCAAATGGTTGCTTCATCACTTCTAACTTTTGGTATGGGTGCATCTTCAATGGCACTTTTTGCTCGTGTTGGTGGTGGTATCTTTACAAAAGCTGCAGACGTTGGCGCAGACTTAGTTGGTAAAGTTGAAGCTGGTATCCCAGAAGACGATGCTAGAAACCCAGCTGTTATCGCGGATAACGTTGGTGATAATGTTGGCGACGTTGCTGGTATGGGTGCAGACTTATACGAATCATACTTTGGCGCTAGAGTTTCAGCGGTGGCTCTTGCTGTTTCAGCAGGTTATGGCCTTGCTGGTATGCAACTTCCAATGCTACTTGCAGCACTAGGTGTTTTCGCATCAATTATCGGTTCATTCTTTGTAAAAACTGGTGATTCACTAGAACAAAAAGAACTATTAAAAGCTCTAAGAAAAGGTACAAATGTTTCAACAGTTATTGTTTTCATTGGTGCTTGGTTCTTAACTGATTATATGCTACCAGAAGCGTCAGTTGGTATCTTCATTGCGATTATATCAGGTCTTATAGCTGGTAACTTAATTGGTCACTTCACAGAATACTACACTTCAGATACATATAAACCAACTCAAAACCTTGCTCAAACAGGTGTTACTGGTTCAGCAACAGTTATTATTGGTGGTTTATCACTAGGTATGCTTTCAACATTCTTACCTGCTATTATCGTTTCAGTTTCAGTTATGGTATCATTCGTAGCAGCTGGCGGTATGGAAGTGTTCGCACAAGGTTTATACGGTGTTGGTATTTCAGCTGTTGGTATGCTTTCAACTCTTGGTATTACTCTTGCAACAGATGCTTATGGACCAGTTGCTGATAATGCTGGTGGTATTGCTGAAATGGCTGGTCTTGGAGAAGAAGTTCGTGAAAGAACAGATGCTCTTGACTCACTAGGAAACACAACTGCTGCTACTGGTAAAGGTTTTGCTATCGGTTCAGCTGCTTTAACAGCTCTAGCACTTGTTGTTGCTTTCGTTCAAGAAGTTCAAGTTATTGATCCTACTGTTGATGTTACTTTATCATTAACAAACCCAACAGTTTTAATCGGTTTATTAATAGGTTGTATGCTACCATTCTTATTCTCAGCATTCACAATGGAAGCTGTTGGTAAGTCAGCACAATCTATCGTTGTAGAAGTTAGAAGACAATTTAAAGAAATTCCAGGAATTATGGAAGGCACAGGAAAGCCAGATTATGCATCTTGTGTTGACTTATGTACAAGAGCAGCTTTAAAAGAAATGGTAGTTCCATCAATTATTGCTGTTGCAGCTCCTATAGTTGTTGGTTTATTCCTTGGTGTTAATGGTGTTGCAGGTATGCTTGCAGGTGCTACTATGACAGGCTTTACTTTAGCTGTTATGATGAGTAATGCTGGTGGTGCTTGGGATAATGCTAAAAAGCACATCGAAGCTACTGGTGGTAAAGGTTCAGAAATGCATAAAGCTGCTGTAGTTGGTGATACTGTAGGTGATCCATTTAAAGATACATCAGGTCCTGCTATTAACATTCTAATTAAACTACTTTCAACAGTTGCAATCGTATTTGTTTCTGTTATTATCCAATTCTCAATATTCTAATTAGAAAAAATAAAAACATCAACTTTTATAAAGTTGATGTTTTTTTATTTTATCATTTTAATTTAACATCCAGCCAGTGAGGTGTTTCTTTTCTTGTTATTTTTTTATGAGGGAAATGTTCATTGCAATAATCCCTTAGTTTACTCATATTTTCACCACTTGATAAATCGCTAATTAAATCTAAAGGAAGGTTATGAGAAAAAGGACAGCTAGACATACATATTCCGCAATCAGAGCCAAAATGTTGCCACATTGAAATGCAAATTTCATCATCAAATTCCTCTAAAGTGTTTTTTATAGCTTTAGGAGGACAATTTGTCATACATCTTTTGCAAATATTGCAAAACTCTCTAATATATAATTTTTCAGCATCATCTTCTACTAAAGGAATATTAGTGCTAACAAGTCCAAGGCGAACACGAGGGCCATACTCTTTGGTTAGTAAAAGGCCATTAACACCAATTTCGCCGATACCTGCTCTTTGGAAGATATTAATTAAAGGCATTAAGTAGTTTCCGTCCATATTATTTCGAGCTTCATATCCAAGGTTTCGTATATAATAAGAAAGAACCATACCTATAACAGCAGCATCCATATAACCTTTAGTTGTAGCAACAGATTGAGGAACATTTGGAGCTGTATTAATTAAATCTTCTTGCATTTCAACAGTGAATGCTATACCATATTTATACTTTGGCTCTATAATTTTGGAATAATCTTCTGCTGGGCGAGCTCGGTGTGAATAGTAATCATCTTCTAAAAGCTTAACTACACGAACGTGTTTTGCACCATAATAATAAGCTATGCCTTTTAATATTTTTGTAAATTCTTCTTTTGAAGCTATAGTTTTTTCTTTACTAACATTTCCTTCTGAAAAAGGCTTTATATCAGCTAAAAAATCAAAAACCGAAAAAGGGATAGGTGATATTAAATTATTATAAAATGCAGAGTTTTTATCTCCCATTAAAGAACGTTCACGAAATTTTTCATCAAATTCTAATTTTTCAGGGTGTCTACTATAGTAATCTTTATGCATAGGAGTTCCTTTTTTATAAGATGCCCTTGCAAAAAGTATATCTCTTTCATCTTTACGTTTCATAAATTAAAACCTTTCTAAATTCATATGTTTTATATTTTACAGCAATTAAAAGCTAAAGTCAAATACACTTGTAATTATTATATAAAAAATATATAATTAAAATAAGCTTAAGTAAAAAAGGAGATATACATTTGAATAAGAAAATTAAAATATATTATACCTCAGATACTCACGGATATATATATCCTACTAACTATCAAAGTAGAAATGAAATTCCTATGGGACTTTTATCAATTATAAATGAGTTTGAAAAAGATGAAAACACCATAATTTTAGATGGGGGAGATACTATTCAAGGCTCTCCATTTACAAATTACACTTATAAAGATAGTACCGTTTCTAAAGTTTTTAATAAAGCGGAGTATGATTTTTACACTCTAGGGAATCACGATTTTAATTATGGATATGATATATTAAATCATTTTATAAATTTGATGGATTCAAAATGTGTTATTGCAAATATTAAAGATAAAACTAATAAATTAGATATAAAGCCGTATGAGATAAAAACTATGGGGAATGGATTAAAAGTTGGTATAGTTGGAATTGTAACGGATTACGTTAAGGTTTGGGAAAATCCTAAAAATCTTGATAATATAGAGATACTAGATGCTTTTAGTTGTGCAAAAAATGCACTAGAAGAAATAAAAGAAAAATGTGATATTAGTATTTGTATTTATCACGGAGGATATGAAGCTGATTTAAAAACAGGAATAGCTTATTCTCGTGGCAAAGAAAATGTAGGATATAAAATATGCGATGAATTAAATTTTGATTTGCTTCTTACAGCACATCAGCATCGCTCTGTTCCACTAACTGATGTTTCAGGAACAAAAACTATGCAGCTTTCTCCTAATGCTAGTCAGTATGCTTTTATTGAAATAGAAGTGGATGGAGATGAAAAAATTATAACTGGTGATTTAAAAGCTATAACAAAGCCTCCATATAAAAAGCTATACAATGATCTAAAACCAATACAAGATAAAATAGAAGATTATCTTGATATTAAAATAGGAAGATTTTCAGAGGAAATACCTGTTTTAAGTAAAGAGGAGATAGCGGTAAATGGCTCAAGGCTTGCTGATTTTATAAATCAAGTTATATTAGAGCACACAGGTGCTGATTTTGCTTGCATAGGTCTTGCAAATAGCGATATGGGATTTAAAAAAGATGTTAGTATAAGAGATGTATTAGTAACTTTTCCTTATTCAAATACTATGGTTGTTTTAGAAGTAACAGGCGAAATATTAAAAAAGGCACTTGAGAGAAGCGCTTCGTATTTTGATATAAAAGATGATGAAATAATTATTTCTAATAGGTTTTTAATTCCTAAAAAAGAGCATTATAATTATGATTTTTTTGCAGGATTTAGTTATGTTTTTGATATAAGTAAACCATTAGGAGAAAGAGTTGTTAGTATAAAAAAAGATGGAAAAGATATAAAAAAAGAAGATGTATACACCCTAGCTATGTCAAATTACAGAGCTACTGGTACAGGTGGATATACTTTTTATAGAGATTGCAAAATAGTAAAAGAATTTGGAGAAGATTCACAAGAAATTTTATTAAACTATATTCAAAACAAAAAAGAGGTTAATATATCAGTAAAATCTGACTATATGGTTTTAAAATAGAGAATACTTTAAAATAGGAGGGATTTAATATGAAAACAGCTTATTGTTATTTCTCAGCATCTGGAAACGGACTAGATGTTGCGAATAAATTACAAGAAAGATTAAAAGGGGATATAATTTATATTAAAGATGCCGATATAATTTCCTTAAAAGACTATGAAAGAATTATAATAATAACTCCATTATATTCTTTTGGTCCTGCTATTCCTATAGAAGATTTTATAAAGAAATTAAGAGGATTTAATGAGAAGGAATTTTATATCGTTATAACGTTTGCAGGATTTAGTGCGAATAGTGAATATATATTAAATAATATTTTTAAAGAAAACAACTTAAAATTAAAAAACATATATAAAATTATGATGCCAGTTAGCTTTTCAACAGTGGTAGTGCCTAGTGAAAAAATGCAAAATGCCATTTTAAAAAAGCTACCTAAAAAAATAGATAATATTATCAATTCAATTAATATAAAAGAAGAAAGAATAATTAAGAAAAATATATTTTCTTTTTTAGATAAGGTATGGGAAAAAAATAAAAAAGAACTCTCTTTAATGGCGAAAGATTTTTCAGTTAATGAAAACTGTATTAAATGCCAAAAATGTGTTAAAATTTGTCCTATGAATAATATTAAAATGGTGGATAATGAGGTGAAATTTTATATAAATTGTTGTGCCTGTCTTGCTTGCTATAATCAATGTCCTACAAAAGCAATTCAATATAAAAATAAAAAAGTTAAGCAATATAAAAATAAAAATATATAAAAGTAACTTAATGAGTAAATTGTATAAAATAATAGTAGTTTATATATTAAAAAAGGAATTGTGAAAATAAAAAATATCACTGCTCATGCAGTGATATTTTTATATAGAATTATTTAATTAAAGTATTTCCGCTCATTTCACAAGGCTTATCAAGATTTAATAAATCTAAAATAGTAGGTGCGATATCTGCTAAAACTCCGCCATCTCTTAAAGAGCAGTCATGGTTAATAACTGTAAAAGGAACAGGATTTGTTGTGTGGGCTGTGAATGTGTTTTCATTTTCATCAAGCATCTTTTCAGCATTTCCATGATCAGCAGTTAAAAGGATAACTCCATCTAATTCTTTTACTTTATCAACTAACTTTTTAATACAAGTATCAACAGTTTCAACAGCTGTTATAGCAGCTGTTATTTTACCAGTATGTCCAACCATATCACAATTTGCATAATTTAAAACAATTAAATCATAATTCTCTTCATCTAATCTTTTAATAAGTGCATCAGTTACTTCTACAGCACTCATTTTAGGAGCTAAATCATAAGTTAGCACTTTAGGTGAATTTATTAAAATTCTATCTTCGTTTTCATATGGTGTTTCAACACCGCTGTTAAAAAAGAAGGTAACGTGAGCATATTTTTCAGTTTCTGAAATTCTTAATTGCTTTAATCCTTTTGATGAAATATATTCACCAAGAGTATTATTTAAACTTTGTGGTTTAAATGCAATTTCAACGTTTGGCATACTAGCATCATATTGAGTAAAGCAAACATAATTTAAATTTAAATTATTAGTTTTTCTTTTAAATTCGGTAAAGTTTTCATCAACGAGAGTTCTTGTTATTTCTCTTGCTCTATCAGGTCTGAAATTGAAGAAAATAACACTATCACCATCTGATATTACACCATTTTTATCTACAATAAATGGCTCAATAAATTCATCTGTAATTTCATTTTTATATAAATCATTTATATAAGAAACTGCATCAGCATGAACGTCACCTTCACCTAAAACAAGAGTGTTGTAAGCTTTCTCAACTCTCTCCCAGCGATTATCTCTATCCATAGCATAGAATCTTCCGCTAACAGTTGCAAGTGATCCAATTTCCTCTTTTTTCATATAAGAAAGTAAATCTTCTAAAAATGCAGCACCACTAGTTGGGCTTACATCTCTTCCGTCCATAAATGCATGTACATAAACTTTTTCTACTTTGTAATCTTTGCATAGCTTTAATAAAGCAAATGCATGCTCTAAATGGCTATGAACACCACCACTTGAAAGAAGTCCCATAATGTGTACAGCTTTATTATTTTCTTTAGCTTTTTTTACAGCCGAAACAAGAACTTCATTTTCAAAAAATGTTTTTTCTTTTATATCTTTTGAAATTCTAGTTAATTCTTGATAAACAATTCTACCAGCACCCATATTTGTGTGTCCAACTTCGCTATTACCCATTTGTCCCTCTGGAAGGCCTACATCAAGTCCGCTTGCGCCAAGTGTAGTAGTAGGGTAGGAAGAGAATATATTATCAAGATTTGGAGTATTAGCAAGGCTAATAGCATTGCCAGCACCATTATCAGCTAAAGCATAACCATCCATAATGCATAGTATAACTGGTTTTTTCATTTGTGTTTTCCTTTCATTTATATCTTTTTAAAAAGAATTATCTTGTTGCTTTAACTATTTCAGAGAAATCCTCTGCTTTTAATGAAGCACCACCGATTAGACCACCATCAATATTTTCCATTGAAAGAAGCTCTTTTGCATTTTTAGCATTCATAGAACCACCATATAAAATAGAAATTGCATCAGCTGTATTTTTATCATACATTTCTTCTAAAACCGTTCTAATATAAGCACAAGTTTCCTCAGCTTGCTGTGAAGTTGCTGTTTTTCCTGTGCCTATAGCCCAAACTGGCTCATATGCAACTACAACATTTAAAGCATCTTCTTTTGAAACATTTAAAAGACCTTTAACAACTTGATTTTTAACAACTTCATTTGTTGTGCCATTTTCTCTTTCTTCTAAAACTTCACCTACACAAAATAGAGGAGTGATACCATTTTTTAAAGCCCCTAAAACACGTAGATTAACACTTTCGTCAGTATCATTATAGTATGAACGTCTTTCGCTATGTCCAACTATAGCATATTTTACACCATAATCATTTAGCATTAAAGGAGAGATTTCTCCAGTGAAAGCTCCAGAATTTTCATAATGAGTGTTTTGTGCAGCTATATTAATAAAAGTGTCTTTAGTAATAGAAGTGCCAAGAGGAATATTAATACTTGGAAGAGATAATATTACTGTTACATCATCATAATTTGGAACATTAGCTTTCATTTCTTCAAGTGTTTTTTGAGTAGTTTCAATAGTGTTGTTCATTTTCCAGTTACCTGCAATGATAACTTTTCTTAAATTTTTATTCATAAATATGAATTTCCTTTCAAAAATTATATTTAAAGCGGCAGTTTTTACACCGCCGCTTTAATAGTTTTATTATTTATCGTTTAAAGCAACTATACCAGGAAGTGGAAGACCTTCTAAGAATTCAAGTGAAGCACCGCCACCTGTAGAAATATGAGTCATATCTTTTGCAAATCCTAATTGCTCAACAGCTGCAGCACTATCGCCACCGCCAATAATTGAAATAGCATCACTTTCTGCAATAGCTTTTGCTAAAGTTTTAGTACCTTCTGCAAATTTTGGCATTTCAAAAACACCCATAGGCCCATTCCAGATAACAGTAGCTGCATCTTTAACAGCTTTACTAAATTCTAGAATAGTTCTATCGCCAATATCAAGGCCCATCCAGCCATCAGGAATTTTATCACAGTCAACTGTTTTAGAATTCGCATCAGCACTAAATGCATCAGCAACAACAGTGTCAACAGGAAGTAAAAGTTTTACTCCTTTTGCCTCTGCTTTTGCCATTAATTCTTTAGCAAGTTCAAGTTTGTCTTCTTCGCAAAGTGATGTTCCAACGTTGTATCCTTTTGCTTTAAGGAATGTGTAAGCCATACCACCACCAACAATTAAAGTGTCAACTTTTTCAATTAAATTATTGATAACACCAATTTTATCGCTAACTTTTGCACCACCTAAAATTGTTACAAAAGGTCTTTTTGGGTTTTCTAAAGCTTTACCCATAATATCTATTTCTTTTTGGATTAAGTATCCGCAAACACTAGGAAGATAATCTGCAACACCAGCTGTAGAAGCATGAGCTCTATGAGCTGTTCCAAAAGCATCATTTACATAAATATCAGCCATAGAAGCTAAATCTTTAGCAAAATCAGGATTGTTTTTTTCTTCTTCTTTATGAAAACGTAAGTTTTCTAAAAGCATAATTTCACCATCTTTTAATTCGCTTGCTAATTTTTTTGCATCTTCGCCAATAACGTCTTTTGCCATTTTAACTGTAGTGCCTAGTAGTTCTTCTAATCTTTTTTGAACAGGTGATAGGGAGTAATCCATATTGAATTCACCTTTTGGTCTACCAAGATGTGAGCAAAGAATTAATTTTGCACCATTGTCTTTTAAAAATTTTACTGTTTTTAGTGATTCAACGATTCTTTTATCATCACCAATAACTCCATTTTTAACTGGAACATTAAAATCGCAACGTACAAGGCAAGTTTTACCTTTAACATCGATATCTTCAACTGTTTTTTTTCCTAAACCTAGCATAATAAATCTCCTTTTTATAAATGTTATTAATATAATTATATTGAAAAGAGTTACTTTTTTCAATATAAATTTATCTAATTTTGTATATTTTGTATTATTGCCTAAATAAAATTAGTTTATTTTGTATAAATAGCTTTGTGAAATTTAAAACAATGTATTATTGTTGCAATATTTTGGCAAACTACACAGCTAAAATAAAAAAATAAGCAGCGTGTTAACTGCTTATTTTTTCGTTTTCTTTTATTGAATTTTCTAAAATATATGAATTTGCATCTTTAAAAAAGCTAGCTATTATTAATACAAAAATTATACCAATTGGAAAAGCTGCTATTATAGAAACTGATTGCAGATTATAAATCGAATTTTCTGAGAAAATAAGGCCTATAGGTAAAATTATAAATACAATAGTCCAAAATGTTTTCACTCTATTATCGGCATCTTTTCCAGGCTCTAAATTTTTATAAGAATAAATAGAAACCACCATCGTAACAGATTCAAAAGTAGTAGAATAGAAAGTTACCATCATAACAAATAATATAATTAATAAAATTTCAGTAAAGGGAAGTGTTTCAAAAATTTGTATAATTCCAAGATTTAAATCTTTTCCTCCTGAAACAAGAGATAGGATATCTATATTGCCATTTAACTGCTGTGAAAGTCCGTAATTTCCAAATATAATAAAGGAAGAAAATGTTCCTGCTATTCCATAAATATAAGATCCTAGAATAACGTTTTTAATTGTTCTACCCTCGCTAATTATTCCTATAAAAAATGGAGTTGCAACACACCATGCAAGCCAATAAGCCCAATAGAAAACAGTCCAGTTTTGAACAAAACCACCACTTTCACTACCAGTTACTCGAAGAGGATCAAGAGATGTGGATAATGAAATAAAGTTTTGTGCAAGTGTACCAAGACTAGTTATACCAGTCTCAATTATATACATTGTTTCGCCGCCTATAAATAAAACATAAATCATAAGTCCTATAAATAAAGTTGTGCAAAGTTTTGCTGAGTGAATAATTCCATCAATTCCTTTTAAAACAGAATATCCATATACTAAAGCTATTATAATTAAAATAGCAATAGTTAAAAATGTGCTAGATGGAATGCCAAAAACTCTAGTTACACTAGAAGCTAAAAGAGGAGTTGCTAAAGAAAATGTTGTGGCAGTGCCGGCGAGCAAAGCACAAATTGCAAGTAAATCAATAGCTTTTCCAGGAAGTTTATCCACTTTGTCTTTTAAAATTGGTCTGCAAGCTTCTGAAAATTTTTGTTTTTTCCTTTTTCTTACATGTATCATAAAGCCAAAAGATATAGCGAGTGCTATATAAAACGACCACGGTATTGGTCCCCAGTGAAAAAGAGGGTAAACAGGAGCCCATTCCTGAACTCCGGCTTCTTGTATGTAGCTTTCATTTGCATATAAAGCCCATTCAATAAAAGAGTAATAAATAATATCAGCGGCAAATATGCCGGTGAAAATCATTGTTGCCCATTTAAAATCTGAATACTTAGGCTTACTAAGATTTCCAAGCTTTATTTGTCCAAATTTTGAGAAAGCAATATATAAAGTTACCATAAAGCTAGAAAATCCGATAACTATATAAAAGCTCCCTAAATCATTTCCTAAAAACTGCCTGATTGTATTAATAATATTAGCAGAACCCTCAGGAAAAATTATAAAAACAGAACACAAAGTTAAAACTATAAAAAAGGGTAAAATCATTAAATTTAAATCTAATTCTCTAAGAAGTTTGTTGTTTTTCAATCTCACTGCTCCTTTCATTAAAAAGCGTTAAAGCTAGTTTGCTGTATTTTCTTGCATACCTATATTGAGAAAGCATATATTCTGTGTATACAACACCGTTTATAGCTTTATATTCCGACCAAACAGTCCATAAAAATCCACAAATAGCAATATAGGAATAAATTTTAATTCTAATTTCATCGGATACATTTCCATCGCAATATTGATGAATTAGCATATTTATTTGATCTTCCTCGTATCCTGCAAAAAGGCAAAACATAGCTATATCAATATATCTATCAGCCATTCCAGCGTACTCCCAGTCGATAAGATAAGTTTCATCGTCCGTTAATAAAAAGTTTGGAGCGATAGGATCTATGTGGCAAAGGCATTTAGTTGAAGGGAAAAAATCTAATACATCTTTTAGTTTATAAATAATATCTTTTAATTTGTCATAATCAGCAAATGAAGATGGTGAGTTTCTTAATTTTTCATAATACTCAAGTCTTTCAAAAGGATCAAAAACAAAATCTGTTTTTAGATTTAAATCATGAAGTTGTTTTAATTTTTGCATACAGCGCTGTGTATCTTCAAAATTATTTTCATCACATATTCTAGAGTTGTTTATAAATTTTGTTATTTTATATCCATCAACAGGATTTATATACATAACTTCATCGCTGATATTATAATCGCGAATTAGAGAATATACAATTGTTTCTGTTTTTCTTGAAAGAAGTTGATTACTTCCTTCACCTGGAATACGAAGCAGATAATCTTCATCAAAAACAGAAAATCTCATTAACTTATTTGTCATCCCTTTTTCTAGAGCGGAAATATTATATACATCTTCTGGACTTACATCAAATACATTACAAATAAGACTAATAATTTTAGATTTTAAATTTTCTGATTCATCATCTATATCCCTTAAATCTTCATAAGTTTTTATTTGATAAGCATCTCTTGTTCTTAAAACATTTAAATAGCATTCACATAAAGGTTTATCGCCACAAAAAAGTGCTTCTTCCCAAATTAATTTTTCTCTTGGATGTTTTTTTAATAAAAATTTTATATTTTCAATTAAATTTTTGCTAGTTTCTCCATTGAAATAGCCAAAACTTAAAAATGCATTTCCAAAGTTCTCAGTTTTTGTTGGTTGCATTTGTCTTGAAACTCTAATAAAACTATCTTCATCCGTATAATTTAAAACACTATAGAATGAGAAAAACTCATTATTACTAAATGGGTTTTTCGAGAAATATATATCACAAGGCAGTATGTATGTGTTATTTATTTTATCCTTAACAAGGCTTAGAGTATATAAATTATCTTGTTTTATATAATTATTATTTAAAACAAGGGATACATTGTATTTATCACTTAAATACTCAAACATTTCTGCCATATATCCAACTACTACAGTTATATCAAATATTCCCACATCATTTAGCTGTTTTATTATTCTTTCAATTAATACATCATCATTAACTTTTAATAGACCTTTTGGTGTTTTATTAAATGGAATCATTCTAAGTGAAACACCGGAAGCTAATATTATAGCATTACGCGGTTTATTGTTTTTTAGATATTCTAGAGTTTTTTGAGTTGGCTCATACGTTTCAGAAAGCCAATCATTTTTTACTAGTTTTTTTAATGAAGAATTTATTAAACCTAGAGAATATCCGCTTTTTTCAGTTATATCACGTTGCTTTATATAGCCATATTTTAAAATTATTTCTAAAATTACAAAATCACGTTTGTTCATAAAATTCACCTTTCTTTAAGTTCACGAAATAAAATAGACATTTTATATATATTATACACTATTAATACATAAAATTCAACATATATTAATTATACAATATAAAATAAATTAATTTAATAAAAAAAATACAAGAAAAAAGTTAAAAAATAAAAGAAAATTAAATTCAGTTGAGTATTTTAATATTTTTTGTTCGTGAACATAGTAAAATTGATTAAAAAGATTAAAATATTACTATTCTAGCAAAATAAAAGACCGATTAAATTTAATCGGTCTTTTATAATGTAAATATCCCGCTTTTAAATAGTATATTTAAATTATACATATTAAATAAGCGAAAAAAAGCAAATAATGTAATATACTTATAATTCTTCTATTAAATAGCTTAGTTTATTAATAGTATATGATTTACTGTTGTAATTTATTATATGAGTTTCATCAGTTGGATTAACAATTACTATTGTTTCATTATCCTCATCGTATCTTATGAATGAAACACATCCATTTAAGCTATAAATAAAATGAATAAATCCAGTTTTGAATATATCATTACTTACTCTTTCAAAGGAAAGCTTTTTAATGCTAGATAGAATATCTTCATCGATATTATCCCAAGAAAAATACATACGATTAAATGGATCTTTATAGCCTTGCATACCTATTTCATCTCCATAATATATACAAGGAATTCCAGGGAGTGTAAAAAGTAGGGCATAGGCTAAAATGAGAAGTGGTTTTGAATCTTCATATTCTTCCTTTGTTAAAAAAGTTCTGCTTTGTTCTTCTCTTGATTCTATAAATGGGTTTTTAGAGCCTATATAAGTTAAGGCTCTTTGAGTATCGTGAGTTGAAAGGCTGTTTAAAGCCGTATCAAGAGCAGGTTTTGGATAATTTTCGTATATCTTCATTATTTCTTCAGAAAAAGCATTAGAATCTTTGAATTTTATAAAGTTTAAAATAGCATTTCTAAATGGATAATTCATAACACTATCAAGACCTTTTCCTAAAATATACTTTCTTCTTTTTCCAAAACTAATTTTATTGCTTGCATCCTCCCAAACTTCACCGATGATTAAATTCTCATTTCCTTCTTCTTTTATGGAAATACGAAGTTTTTCTAAAAATTCATCTGGCAACTCATCAGCAACGTCTAATCTAAATCCGCTAGCTCCTTTTTTTAGCCAATATTTTAAAACACCATCATCACCGCAAATAAAATCTAAGTAGCTTTCATCCATTTCATTAATTTCTGGAAGGGTAGCAAAGCCCCACCAAGAGCGATAGCCTATTTTGTAATCACTACTAAAATCAAACCAAGAATAATAAGGGCTGAAATTTGAATTATACGCACCTAGAGAAGAATATCTATCATACTTATTAAAGTAGATGCTATCACTGCCAACATGGCTAAAAACACCATCTAAAATAATATCTATTCCTTTTTCTTTTGCCAAATTGCATAAAAGAGTGAAATCTTCAATAGTGCCCAAATCCGCATCTATTTTTAGAAAATCTGCTGTATTATACCTATGATTTGAATGTGCTTCAAATATAGGGTTTAAATAAATTGAGGTTATATTTAATTCTTTTAAATAATCAAGTTTATCAATTATTCCTTGTAAATTTCCTCCATAATAATCAGTTGTGATTTCTTTATCTGAAAATAGGGGTGTTTTATTTTTATCTTCGGTGTAAACTCTGCCTTTAGTGCCGCTAAAAGGAGTTTTATTATTCCTATTAAATCTATCAGGGAATATTTGATAAAAAATCCCGCCTTTAAAATTCGTAGGAGTTTTAAAATTACTGTTATAAACAGTTAGCTGAAACCAATCTCCATCTTTTTTTATAACGCCTTCACCTTTAGAATTATTATATATCCCACTACCATCAGGCAATTCAAAATAATAAAAATAAATATCTTCATCAGTAAAGCTCATTGTAGTAGTGAAGATATTTGAATTATTCGCTTTTATTAAATGCATTGGTTTTTTTACAAGAAAACCATTATCATTTTTAGCACAAACAATAACTCGGTGGTAATTCAAAGGAAGCGTCACTGTAAAAGTGACGCCTTCTCTTGATTTAATAGCGCCAAAAGGTGATTTGTGATGAGGGTTTCTACTATTATAAATTAACATAGATTAATCACACTACACTTTCTCTATCTGCCATATATTACGGGCATAGTCATCAATACTTCTATCTGCTGAAAACATTCCAGCATTAGCTATATTCATAAGGCACATTTTTCCAAATTTAATTCTATCTTTATAAAGTGATTGTAAATATAATTGTTTTTCATGATAATCATCAAAATCAGCAAGAACCATAAATGGATCATGATAAACAAGATTTTCTAGTATTTCAATAAAAGTTTTTCCGTTTATGCCATCTGAAAGTAGTTTTATAACTTTTTGTAGCATTTCGCTTTTAGCAATATAATCGCGAGCACGATAGCCTTTATTTCGAAGCGCTGCTACTTCCTCAGTGAGCATACCAAATTGCAAAAAGTTATCCTCGCCGCACTGCTCTTTAATTTCAACGTTTGCTCCATCAAAAGTTCCCATTGTAACAGCACCATTTATCATAAATTTCATATTGCCAGTACCAGAAGCTTCTGTTCCAGCGAGCGAAATTTGCTGACTTATTTCACTTGCAGGCATTAATTTTTCACTGAGAGTTACAGAATAATTTTCAATATAGATAATTTTAATTTTATCTTTGGTTAAAGGATCTGCCTCAACTAATTCTTTTATTGAAAAAATTAATTTAATGATTTGTTTTGCCATATAGTATCCAGGTGCTGCTTTTGCGCCGAAAATATATGTTTTAGGAGTGAAATCAAAACCAGGATTTTCTTTTATATAAATGTATTCAGCTAAAATATTTAACGCATTTAAATGCTGACGTTTATATTCATGAAGTCTTTTTACTTGAACGTCGAAAATTGAGTTTGGATTTATCTCTTCACCTGTTAAATCTTTATAAAATTCTGAAAACTCTTCTTTATTTTTTTGTTTTATTTCTAGAAGCTGATTTACAGCATTAACATCATTATGATATTGTTCTAATTTTTTTAATTCGCTTGCATCTTTTTTATATCCTTCGCCAATTTTTTGATCTAAAAATTCACATAGACGAGGATTAGACTGTAAAAGCCATCTTCTATAAGCGATACCATTTGTAACATTTTTGAATGCATAAGGCTTAAATAGATAATAATCATTAAAAACAGTTTCTTTAATAATTTCACTATGAAGCTTTGAGACACCATTAATAGAATGACAAACATAACAGCATATATTAGCCGTTCTAACTTCATTATTATGAAGAAGACTCATGTAATCAACTTTTCCATCATCGCCTGGGAAAGCTTTAAATAATTCTTCTCTTGCTTTTCTATTAAGCTCTACTAAAATAGAATGAATACGTGGAAGAACTTCTTTAAACATACCCTCGTTCCATTTTTCTAAAGCTTCAGGGAGAACAGTGTGATTAGTGTAAGCGAATGTTCTTTTAACTATATCCATAGTTTTATCCCAAGAAAAACCACAATCATCTAAAAGAATTCTCATAAGCTCTAAAATTGCAAGAGTAGGGTGAGTGTCATTTATATGAATTGCAACTTTATCAGCTAAATTATCAAGGGTGCCGTATTCTGCAATATGCATATTAACAATATCATAAACACTGGCAACACAAAGAAAATATTGCTGCTTTAATCTTAAAATTTTGCCCTCTAAATGATTATCATTAGGGTATAAAACTTTTGATATTAATTCAGCATCAGAAGCTGATTTAATAGCATCCAAATAATTTCCGCTATTAAAGCTATTCATATCCATACTAGGTGCTTTAGCCTCCCATAAGCGAAGCTTTGATACACCTTTACTTTTATAGCCTGAAACATACATATCGTATGGAACGGCAATAACAGTGGAATAATCTTTATAGTTTACATGGTGATATCCGTCATACCAATTCTCCTCAATGTTTCCGCCAAATTTTACCTCTACCTGTCTTGATTGGTGAGGCTTAAGCCAAACAGAACCTTTTGAAAACCAATTATCAACTTCTTCTTGTTGCCAGCCATTAACGATTTTTTGTTTAAAAATTCCAAATTCATAAAGAATGGA